>NZ_JAOBZT010000023.1:0-58010 GCF_029839005.1 Stenotrophomonas sp. GD03958
CACCCCGCCATCCCACGGATAGCCCGCTGTCGCTGTTGCTGTTGCTTCGGCCGTTGCCCTGGCTCGTAGCGGGTGCAGGGCGCAGCCCTGCAGACAACACCCCTTCCCTGAGCATTCCGCGCAGTGGTTTGAGCGCCGTGCACACGCCGGCCACGGCACGCTATACAGCAACGGAACCGCCCGTCATCCACCGAGAACCGCCATGACCCTGCGTCGCCTGCCACTGCACGCCACCCTGCTGCTGGCCCTGTCCTCGTTGCCACTGGCCGCCCTGGCCGAAGCCACCTCGCCCGCCCCCACCCAGCAAGTGCCCGGCGTCTACCACCAGCGCGTCGGTGCGCTGCAGGTCACCGCCCTGTTCGATGGCGTGGTCGCGCTCGGCCGGCAGGAAGTGGTGGACGTGCCGCCCACCCTGGTCAGCCGCCTGCTGGAAGGTCGCTACGTGCCGGAAGACAAGAAGGGCCTGCAGACCGCGATCAACGCGTTCCTGATCCGCCAGGGCAGCCACCTGACCCTGGTCGACACTGGCACCGCGCAGTGCTTCGGCCCCGGCTTGGGCCAGGTGCTGGGCAATCTGCGCGCCTCCGGCGTGGATCCGGCCGAGGTGGACGAGGTGCTGCTGACCCACGCCCATCCGGACCACCTGTGCGGCGTACTCGACGCGCAGGGCAAGCCGGCCTACCCCAATGCCACGGTGTGGCTGTCCAGGGCCGATGCCGATTACTGGCTCAACCCGGCCAGCGAGGCCACCGCGCCGAAGGGTGTGCGCTTCGCCTTCCCGCTGGCGCGCAACGCGGTAGCCCCGTACCAGGCCAGCGGGCACCTGCGCACCTTCAACCCCGGCGATGCCCTGCCCGGCGGCGCGGTGGCGATGAACACCCATGGCCACACCCCCGGCCATGTCTCCTACCGGTTCGACAGCCAGGGCCAGTCGCTGCTGGTATGGGGTGATGTGCTGCACTTCCACGCGGTGCAGTTCGCGCATCCGGAAGCGGCATTCGAGGCGGATTCGGACCGCAAGGCGGCCATCGCCAGCCGGCGGGCGCTGTTGCAGCAGGCCACCACCAATGATTGGTGGGTGGCCGGTGCGCACCTGCCGTTCCCCGGCCTGGGCCATGTGCGTGGCGAGGGCAAGGCCTATGCGTGGGTGCCGGCGGAGTATTCGCCGTTGTGAGGGTGTGCCGACCAAGGTCGGCACCCACCGATCGGGTAGCGCCCGGCTACCAGCCGGGCGACCGGAAATGCCTTATTCCAGCCCCAGCCAGCCGCCGATCACGCCGCGGGCTTCGTCCACGCCGGTACGGTCTTCGCCGGAGAACACCTGCACGCTGACGCTGTCGCCGTAGGCCGATTGCAGTTCCTTGCGCACCTTCTGCAGGGACTGCATCTGCTGGCTGCGGCTGAGCTTGTCGGCCTTGGTCAGCAGGGCGTGCGCCGGCAGGCCGCGCTGCACGGCGTAGGACAGCATCTGCCGGTCGTAGTCCTTCAGCGGATGGCGGATGTCCATCACCACCACCAGCCCCTTCAGGGCTTCGCGGGTGCGGAAGTACTTGTCGATGAAGGCCTGCCAGTGCGCCTGCAGGTCCAGCGGCACCTTGGCGTAGCCGTAACCTGGCAGGTCGACCAGATGCGCTTCCGGGGTGACCTGGAAGAACACCAGCTGCTGGGTGCGGCCAGGGGTCTTGGAGACACGGGCCAGGGCGTTCTGGCGGGTCAGCGCGTTGAGCGCACTGGACTTGCCGGCGTTGGAGCGGCCGGCGAAGGCCACTTCGGCGCCTTCGTCGGGCGGCAGCTGCCGCACGTTGTGGGCCGAAAGGTGGTAACGGGCGCGTTCGATGAGCAATGACATGTGCCTAGGATCGCATGTTGCGGCGCCGCGCGCCCGTGCCGGCGGCCGCTGCGGCCATTTTGCTGCACTGCTGCGTTGACCGTGTGCTGAAACGGCGTTGATAATCCGGGCGATGCCGGCGGCCGCCGCCCGGCCCGGTCCATACGGAGCTTCAGCATGCGCCACGCTCGCGTTCTTGCCGTATCCGCCCTTGCCACAGCTGTAGTCGTTGCCGCTGCTGCGTTCGCGCAGACCACGTTGACCCCGCTGCCCGACAACGGGCCGATCAATACCGCCTCGCTGGAGGTGGATTTCAGCAAGACCCACTGGGGCGATGCCAAGGCCGGTCAGGCCAAGGCCTCGGCCTGCGCGGCCTGTCATGGCGTCGACGGCAATTCCACGGTGGAGATGTATCCGTCCATTGCCGGCCAGAGCGAACGCTACGTGGCCCAGCAGATGGCGCTGATCGCCAATGGCCAGCGCAGTTCCGGCGCAGCAGTGGCGATGGTGCCGTTCGTGCAGAACCTCACCCCGCAGGACATGCGTGATATCGGCGCCTACTTCGCCACGCAGAAAGCCAACGCCGGCATCGCCGATGACACGGCGGTCACCGAGGGCCCCTACAAGGGCATGAAGTTCTACGAGATCGGCCAGCAGCTGTACCGCGGCGGCGATGCCAAGCGCGGCCTGCCGGCCTGCATGGCCTGCCATGGCCCCAGCGGTGCCGGCAATCCCGGCCCGGCCTATCCGCATCTCGGTGGCCAGCACGCCAGCTATGTCGCGCGCCGCCTGCAGGAGTACCAGGCCGGCCAGACCAACGAGACCGACAAGGCACACTTCCAGATCATGGCCACGGTCGCGCAGAAGCTGAGCGAGCAGGAGGTGCAGGCGCTGTCGAGCTACCTGCAGGGCCTGCACAACAAGGCCGACGACGTGGCCGCTGCAGCCACGCCGACGCAACCGGCTGCCGCCCCCTGACCACCACTGGTCGGCCTGGGCCGCCACGTCGGCCCACGGCTGCGGTATGTTCCTTCACGCCGGCGGCTGCGCCGGCGTTGCTTTTTTCAACGGAGATGCGTGTCGATGAGGTTGATTTCCCGCCTGCTGTTGTCCGTGCTGGTACTGCTGCCGCTGGCAGCCTGCGCCGCCACCCCCGCCAATGCCCCGCTGGTCGAGGGCAAAGACTACGAGCGCATCGCGCAGCCGGGCCCGTTCCAGCCGTTGGCCGGCAAGATCGAGGTGGTCGAGGTCTTCGGCTACACCTGCCCGCATTGCGCCCACTTCGAACCGCAACTGGAAGCCTGGGCGGCCAAGCTGCCGGCCGACGTGCGCTTCACCCCGGTCCCGGCCGCCTTCGGTGGCGCCTGGGATGCATGGGCCCTGGCCTACTACGCCGCCGACGAAGTCGGCGTGGCCAAGCGCAGCCACGCGGCGGTCTTCAAGGCCCTGCACCAGGATGGCTCGCTGCCGATGCAGAACGTTTCGGCCGATGAGCTTGCCACCTTCTACAAGGCCTACGGGGTGACCCCGGACCGTTATCTGCAGGCCCTGCGCGGCGATGCCGTACAGAAGAAGGTCGATGCCGCCCGCGCGTTCGCCCAGCGCACCAGGATCCCGGGTACCCCGGCGCTGATCATCAATGGCCAGTATCTGGTGCGCGGCAACAGCTTCGACGACCAGCTGCGCATCGCCTCGGCCCTGATCGCCCAGGCCCGCGCCGCCCGCGGCCGCTGAACCAACACACACCATCGACACGGCGCTGTCGCCGCCGCATGTCATCATTTCCCCCTGGCTGGCGCCTGGCGCCGGCCCCCACCTTTCCAGATGCTGGAGACGTTTCCATGAAGATCCGTTACGCCCTCGCCCTCGCCCTCGCAGCGCTGCTGCCGATCCTGGCCGCCTGCAAGGCTGATGACGGCAGCACCAACACCACCGCGGCCCCGGCCGCAACGGCTGCAGCTCCGGCGACCTCCGAACCGGCCGCTCCGGCCGCGGGCAGCGAAGGCGCCGCTCCGGCCGCCGCCGAAGGCGAGAAGGCCGCGGCTGAAGCCGCGCCGGCCGCCGCACCGGCCCCGACCACCGCCGCGCTGACCGGTCCGGCCCCGGTGGAAGGCGCCGATTACCAGGTGATCCCGAACGGCCAGCCGTTCCAGCCGGCTGCCGGCAAGATCGAAGTGACCGAGATCTTCGGCTACGTCTGCCCGGCCTGCGCCGCGTTCCAGCCGCTGGTCGGCCCGTGGAAGGCCGGCCTGCCCAGCGACGTGAACTTCGTCTACGTGCCGGCCATGTTCGGCGGCACCTGGGATGACTACGCCCGCGCCTTCTACGCCGCGCAGACCCTGGGCGTGCAGGAGAAGACCCACGAGGCGCTGTACGCCGCCATCCACTCGCAGAAGACCCTGAAGGGCGAGCGCGGCCGTGACTCGGTGGAAGACATCGCCAAGTTCTACGCCGCCTACGGCGTCGATCCGAAGCAGTTCGCGGCCACCATGGGCAGCTTCGCGGTGAATGCCAAGACCAACTCGGCCAAGCAGTTCGCCCAGCGCAGCCAGATCAGCGGCACCCCGTCGATCATCGTCAACGGCAAGTACCTGGTGAAGGGCAAGAGCTTCCCGGACATGCTGCGCATTGCCGACCACCTGATCGCCCGCGAACGCGGTGCGGCCCAGGCTCACTGATCCAAAGGACGTTGTTCCCGGCCGTGAATTCCCCCCGCACACGGACCCTGCGTTTGCTGACGGCCAACATCCAGGCCGGCTCAAGTACCCGCCGCTACAGCGACTATGTGACCCGCAGCTGGTCACATGCGCTGCCGGCGGGTCGCAAGCGCAGCAGCCTGGACGCGATCGCCACGCTGGCGCGCGACCATGACATCGTCGGCCTGCAGGAGGCCGACCCGGGCAGCCTGCGTTCGGGCTTCACCAATCAGACCCACTACCTGGCCCAACGCGCCGGCTTCAACTACTGGAGTCACCAGCCGAACCGGCGCATGGGCGGGGTCGCCTCCAGCGCCAATGGCCTGCTGAGCAAGCTGGAACCGGTGGAAGTGCAGGACCACGCCCTGCCCGGCCGCATCGGCGGGCGCGGCGTGCTGCTGGCCAAGTTCGGCGACGGCGCCGAGGGCCTGGCAGTGGCGGTGGCGCATCTGTCGCTGGGCGCGGGCTCGCGGATGTCGCAGCTGGGCTTCATCGCCGAGCTGTTGTCCGACCACCCCAACGCGGTGTTGATGGGTGACTTCAACTGCCTGGCCGAGCGCCCGGAAATGCAGGTGCTGTACCAGAAGACCCGGCTGCAGCCCCCGGGCTGCATCGTGCCGACTTTCCCCAGCTGGCGCCCCGACCGCGCCATCGACCACATCCTGGTCAGCAGCGGCCTGCAGACCCGCACCGTGGAAGCCGTACCGGCCGCGTTCTCCGATCACCTCGCCCTGGCGATGCAGATCGACGTCCCGGCCGACGCCCTGCGCTGACCGCTCCTGGCAGGTGCCAACCTTGGTTGGCGCGCCGCTCTGGTGGGTGCGGACCGTTGGTCCGCACGCTCTCTGCCGCTACCCGGCCTGGACCACCGGCACCTTCAACCGCCGCGCGTCATCGTGCTGCCCACCGAGGCCAGCACCGTGCAACCGATTGCCAGCCACTGCAATCCATGCAGGTGCTCGTGCAGCAGCAGCATCGCCCACAGCGCGGCCACCGCCGGTTCCATGCTGATCAGAATGCCGAACGTTTCCTTCGGCAGGCGCTTGAGCGCCATCATTTCCAGCGACATCGGGATTGCACTGGAGACCAGCGCCACCAGCAGGCCGGCCGCCAGGATCTTCGGATCGAGCAGCGCGGTGCCGGCATGCACCACGCCCACCGGTACCACCACCAGCGAGGCCGCCAGCAGCCCCAGCGACACCGAATGCCCGGCGTGCAGGTGGCCGGCACGCTTGCCGAACACGATGTACAGGCCCCAGCAGGCCGCGGCACCCATCGCATACAGCACGCCGGCCGGATCCAGCGCCGGGCCGCCGCCGATCGGCAGCAGCAACAGCAGCCCCACGGCCGCGCAGCCCACCCAGAGGAAATCGATGGGCCGACGTGACGACAGCATCGCCACCGTCAGCGGCCCGGTGAACTCGATGGCCACCGCGATGCCGAAGGGAATCGTGCGCAGGGCCATGTAGAACAGCAGGTTCATCAGGCCCAGGGTGAGCCCGTAGCGCAGGATGGTGATCGCATCCACGCGGCTGGTCTTCCAGCGCCATGGCCGCCAGAACATCAGCAGCAACAGTGCCGAGAAGCCTACGCGCAGCGCGCTGGTGCCCTGGGCGCCGATCAGCGGGAACAGGTGTTTTGCGTAGGAGGTGCCGACGGCCAGCGAGGTGACCGAGCCGAGCACCGCCAGCGCCGGCAACATCGGCGCGAGTCGTGAGGTCTGCATGGGCAAAGTCTATTGCGCCGGTGCCGAGCACTTGGCTCAATTGACAGCCTGTTCGTGCAACTTCTGCTCGCCATGGCCACCGCCCCCGTGCTCGACAGCTTCGACCGCGCCATCCTCAACCTGCTGCAGCGGGACAACACCCTGCCGCAGCGCGAAATCGCCGAGGCCGTGCACCTGTCCACGCCGGCCGTGCAGCGCCGCATCAAGCGCCTGCAGGACAGCGGCGTGATCGCGGCCAACGTGGCGGTGGTCGCCGCAGCCAAGATCGGTCGGCCACTGACCATCATCGTCGAAGTGCGCGTAGTCAGCGAGCAGCGTGATCACGTGGCGCCGTTCAAGCGCCGCGTGCAGGACGACCCGGCGGTGCAGCAGTGCTACTCGATCACCGGCGATGGCGATTTCCTGCTGCTGCTTTCGGCGGCGTCGATGGAAGAGTACGAGGCCATTACCGACCGGTTGTTCGGCGGCGATGACAACATCGAGCGCTTCCGTACGTCGGTCGCGCTGGGGACGTTGAAGCGCAGTTTCGAAGTGCCGCTGGCCCCGGTTCTGTAGCGCTGAGCCATGCTCGACTGCCTTTTGACCGCAAAACTGAAGCAGTCGAGCATGGCTCGACTCTACACTCCGAAACCATGAGCACATCGCCCTCCCACGCCCACCGCCTGCGCCGCTGGTTGCTGCGCGGCCTGTGGCTGGCCATTGCCGTCGTTGCGATGATGGCGTTGTGGAACAGTCCCTGGGCCGCCGCACCGAAGATGCTGTGGACACTCTCTCGTATGCCGCCGGCCACGCAACTGACGGTGCCGGTGGACGGCGTGCGGCCACGCCAGATCGCCGACACCTTCGGCGCACCACGTGGCCGTGACCGCTCCCACGCCGGCATCGACATCTTCGCCAAGCGCGGCACCGCGGTGCGCAGCGTCACTGCCGGCGTCATCGCGGATGTCAGCGAGCGCGGCCTCGGTGGCCGCCAGGTGTGGGTGATCGGGCCCGGGCGTGAACGTTACTACTACGCCCATCTGGACGACTGGGCCGAGGGCCTGGCGCGCGGCCAGGTGGTCCAGGCCGGCGACCTGCTCGGGCATGTAGGCGACAGCGGCAATGCCAAGGGCACGCCGCCCCACCTGCACTGGGGCATCTACGGCGCCGATGGCGCGCGCGATCCGCTGCCGCTGCTGCGCTGAACCCAATGCGCTGCGTCGCGGCCCGCGTGAGTGCCCACCTCGTTCATGATTTGTAAATAGGAATAGTTCGTATTACCATTTCTTTCGTTTCCGGTGGTGCCAGGACGGCCTGCCCGCCCGTTTCCCACCCGTAGCGCCTCGCCTTCTGGATGCCGGCCGAGCGCGCGTGCTCGTCCAGGCCCCCCCATGACCCGTTCCGTCTTCCGTACGCCGCAGCCACAACGGCTGTCCGTTGCCGTGCTCGTTGCACTCTGCGCCCTGGCCCCGGCCCCGGCCGCCTTCGCCGACACCGCCGCCGACCCGACCACATTGGACAAGGTGGTGGTCAAGGGCGAACGCGCCGAAGGCTATTCGGTGCGCCGCACCTCGGCCGGTACCCGCTTCGACCTGGCACCGCGCGAGATCCCGCAGTCGCTCAGCATCATCAGCCACCAGCGCATCGAAGATCAGAACCTGGACGACATCATCGACGTGCTGGCCAACACCACCGGCGTGACCAGTACCCAGTCCGACAGCGAGCGCACCGAGTTCTATGCGCGCGGCTTCTACATCGATGCCTACCAGTTCGATGGCCTGCCGACGCAGATGGTGCAGAACTGGAGCTACGGCGATTCCGGCCTGGACCTGGCGCTGTATGACCGCGTGGAAGTGGTGCGCGGTGCCACCGGCCTGCTCAGCGGCGCCGGCAATCCGTCGGCGTCGGTGAACCTGATCCGCAAGCATGCCGACAGCGCCGAACTGACCGGCAGCGTCTCGGTGAACGTCGGCAGCTGGGGCCGCACCCGCACCACCGTGGACGTGGGCAGCGCGCTCAACGCCAGTGGCACGGTGCGCGGCCGGGTGATCGGCAGCTACCTGGACACCGACGGCCAGATGGACCGCTACAACCAGCGCAAGACGCTGGGCTACGCCGTCATCGACGCCGACCTGACCCCGGACACGCAGCTGAGCGTGGGCTACGACTACCAGCAGAAGCGCGCCAACGGCGCGACCTGGGGCGGTTTCCCGATGCTGTATTCCGATGGCTCGCGCACTGGCTACGACGAATCGTTCAACGCCAGCCCGGACTGGACCTACTGGGACACCACCAGCAAGCGCGCCTTCGCCACCCTGCAGCACGCCTTCAGCAATGGCTGGAAGTTCAAGGTTGGCGCCACGCACGATGAGACCAAGGCCGACGACAAACTGTTCTACCCGGCCTACAACGACTGGACCACGGGCGCGTCGAACTTCGACAGGACCACCGGCGCGGGCATCTCGCCATCCGCAGGCTTCTACAACACTGAGCGCAAGGTCACCGGCGTTGATGGCTACATTGACGGCCCGTTCCAGCTGTTCGGCCGCGAGCATCAGCTGATGGCCGGCCTCAGCTACAACAGGCGCGAGTACGCCAACTACGGCGACTACCAGGTCGGTGGCCCGGGCCAGACCTGGGATCCGTTCGCCAGCTATCTGAACTGGACGGGCAAGATCGGTGAGCCGAACTGGAACCCGCTGGCCCTGGCCAGCGAGGGCACCATCACGCAGAAGGCCGGTTACGCGGCCGCGCGCCTGTCGCTGGCCGATCCGATGAAGCTGATCATTGGCGCACGCTACACTGACTGGAAGAGCGAAGGCGAAGGCGCCGACCGCGCGCACAAGGTGACCACGCCGTACGCCGGCCTGGTCTTCGACATCAACGGGACGTACTCGACCTACGCCAGCTACACCGAAATTTTCCAGCCGCAGACGCTGAAGGACCGCAATGGCGGCTACCTCGATCCGGTCGATGGCAAGAGCTACGAAGTTGGCGTCAAGGGCGCGTGGTTCGACAGCCGCCTGAACGCCTCGCTGGCCGTGTTCCGCATCGAACAGGACAACGTCGGCCAGGCCACCGGTGAGCCGGTCATCGGCGGTACCGGCGGCGAAACCGCCTACCGCGCCGCGCGTGGCACGGTCAGCCGTGGCTTCGAGTTCGAGCTGAACGGTGAACTGGCCCCGGGCTGGAATGCGACCTTCGGTGCGGCGCGCTACGTGGCCAAGGACATCAACGACGCCGACATCAACACCAACCTGCCGCAGACCGCACTGAAGCTGTTCACCAGCTACACCCCGCAGTCGCTGCAGGCACTGACCGTCGGTGGCGGTGCCAACTGGCAGAACCGCATCTACTACCCGGTGCCGGCCTACGGCCGCATCGAGCAGAGCGGCTACGCACTGGTCAGCGCCTTCGTGCGCTACCGCATCTCGTCGGAGTTCAGCGTGCAGGCCAACCTCAACAACCTGCTGGACAAGAAGTACCTGTCGCAGATCAACGGCTACGGTGCCTACGGCGATGGCCGCAACGGCTCGCTGACGTTCACCTGGGCGTTCTGATCAGACGCGGGGTACGACCGCGCCGCACCTGTAGAGCCGAGCCCATGCTCGGCTCAGAGAATCAGCCGAGCGCGGGCTCGGCGCTACATCCGCAAGGCAGCGCCGGAACTGTCCGGCGCTGCCACCCTCACATCAGAAGCGGAGGTCCGCGCGCAGGTACCAGTAGCGGCCACGCGGGATGTCGTAGGTCGAAGCGTCGTAGCCGTTCAACGAGCACGACAGGCAGATCGGCGGATCCTTGTCGAACACGTTGTTCAGGCCGGCGGTCAGCTGCAGCCCCTTCATCCAGTCGATCTTGTAGCCCACCTGCATGTCATGGAAGGTGGTGGCCGACAGCGTATTGGTGCCCGCAGCCTGGTTGCTGCAGACCGGGAACACGGAGGCGTCACCGCAGTTTTCGGTCAATTCGGAAATATGCCGCACGGTCCAGTTGGCGCTCCAGCGGTCCAGCGTCCAGCCGATGCTGGCATTGCTGGTCCACTCCGGAATCGAGCTGTCGGCCACTTCCACGCCCGGCTTCTGCGGCTGCTTCTGCCCGGCCGCGCCGGTGGCCTCGTAGCGGCCGACAAAGGTGTTCTTCCAGCCCAGCTTGAACTGGCCGATGGACGTCTGCGGCAGCGTCCAGAACAGATCCACGTCCCAGCCGTCGGTCTTGATCGAACCCAGGTTGGTCAGGCGGTTGTTGAAGCTGCTGACCGCACCGGTGCTGGCACGGGTGATGCCATCGCAGTAGACCGGGTCCAGCGTATCCACGCACAGGTCCAGCTGGGTCTGCGCGTTGATCGCCTGGATCGCACCATCGATGGCATGGCGGTAGAAGGTCACCTCCACATCGAAGCGCTCCGACCACGACGCATTGTTGCCGAACCACGGGCTCCACACGAAACCGGCGCTGAAGCTGCGCGAGCGTTCCGGCTCCAGCTCGCGGTTGCCGCCGGTGGTCACCGAGATCTGCGAGTTGGCCTGCTGGAAGCCGGCCGGCACGCCCAGCGCGGCACAGTTGGCGGCGCTGCCACGCGGCGGCGTGCCGCCCAGACCCACCGAGCACGGGTCGAACAGCTGCAGGTCGGCACGCGCCGCCGAGCCGTACAGTTCACCGATCGACGGCGCGCGGAAGCCCTCGGCGTAGGTGGTGCGCAGCACGAAATCATCGGTCACCTGCCAGCGCAGGCCGTACTTGGGCGTGAACTCGCCACCGAAGGTGGAGTAGTCCGAATAACGGCCGGCCAGGCTCAGGTCCAGCTTCTTGCCGAACGAGGAATCGGCGAAGATCGGCACGCTCAACTCCAGGTAAGCCTCGTTGACATCGTAGGAACCGGAGGTCGGCTGCGACGGCACGCCGTTGTAGTGACCAATCACCGTCAGCGGATCGGGCTGGTAGGAGCCCTTGTACTTGCGGTACTCGAAACCGGTGGCGAAGGACACCGGACCTGCCGGCAGCGAGAACAGCTCGCTGGACAGGTTGGCGGTGAACAGGCTCAGCTCGTTCTGGCTGCGGTCGCGCACCACCGGCTGGATCCACTTCAGCATGTCCGGGGTGATCGAACCGACGCCACCAAAGATGTTCAGCGGCACGCAGCCCGGCGTGGCCGCGCACACCGCCGGATCGCCCAGCGCCATGTTCACCTTGTAGATGTCATAGCTGCCGTAGTTGGTCTGTTCGGCCTTGTTCTTGCTGTACATGCCGTTGACGTCCCAGTACCAGCTGCGGTCGGCGGCATGGAAGTCACCGACCAGGCCGGTGGCGAAATAGGTGGTGTCCACTTCCTGCTTGAACACGCGCGCACCGCCTTCCACCGGACGGCGGCCGATCAGGCTCAGGTTGTCGCCCGCTACCAGGTCAAACCCGAACGGGTTGTACGGGTTGAGTGCAGACACGGTGATGTTGTCGGCCAGCGGATTGCCGGTGGCGCCATCGGGGCCGAAGAACAGCGGCTCGGGGCCGGCCTGGTTGGTCGACTCGCGACGGTTGCCCAGTGCCTTGACGTACCACTGCACGTTGTCGGTGATGTCGAAGCGGAACTGGCCGAACAGGCCTTTGCGCTCCGACGGTGTCAGCACCATGTTGTATTCGGCGAAGTTGAAGCGGTCGGCGGTGGTGAAGCAGTGATAGTCATCGGTGCGCGTGCAGCCTGCACTGCCGTCGTAACGCGGGTTGCTCACGCCGGTATTGGGCACGATGTTCTGCACCGCGCCGGTGTTCGGGTCGGTGAACATGAAACGGCCCTGCGGAATGCCGCCGCTGCCGAAGGCCAGACCGGTGCCGGGAATCGGGAAGCGCGACTGTTCGCGGTCCTTGGCAAACACCGGATCCTGCTTGGTCCAGCTGGCGCCCAGGAACAGGCTGAAGCGGTCGCCGCTCTTGCCCCAAGCCAGATCCACGCCCTTCTGGGTGCCGTCGCCCTTGCTGTACTCGCCGTAGTTCAGCGTCACCTGGCCACCATCGAAATCGCGGCGGGTGATGATGTTGACCACGCCTGCAATGGCATCGGAGCCGTACAGTGACGACGCACCATCTTCCAGCACCTCGATGCGCTCGACGATGGCCAACGGAATGGTATTGAGATCGGTGGCCGAGCCGACGCCGGAGGCGGACGACTCATTGACCCAGCGGATGCCATCGACCAGCACCAGCACGCGCTTGGCCCCCAGGTGGCGCAGGTCGACCTGCGCCGAGCCGGCACCCACGCCACTGCCATCGGGCGGGAAACCGAAGTTGCCGGACGAGTTGAACTTGGCGTTGAGCGCCGAACCGGAACCGGTGAGCTGCTGCAGCACTTCGCCGATCGAGGTCAGGCCGGTGCGTTCGATATCGCCGCGCGTCAGCGTCTGGATCGGCACCTGGCCTTCGACTTCAGCGCGCTTGATGCGGGTGCCGGTCACTTCCACCGCATCGAGGTTGGTGGTGGATTGTGCAGCGGCACCCAGCGGTGCCAAGGCCATCACGCACAGCGCGACGGCAACCGCCAACGGGCGGTGGTGCAGGTAATTCATTCGCTCTCTCTCCAAAGGAATGTCGGGACATGGGCTGCCGCACTCCCTCCCTGCATGGCGGCGCCGTCTCCTTTGTAAACAAGTGGTAAAAATCGCGGCGTGATGATCGACACTCTTTCACGCGGAATTGACGTAATTGCAGGCCGATTGCGTCAGATAGCTGCAGGTTATGACCGGACGATACTGTTCACCGCAGGCAGCCTTGATGCTGGCTGCGACAGCGGCTTCCCGGCTTTCCCGCAATTGGGCAAGTGCCCTTGCCGATCCGTCCAACGACAATGCGCCGGTGCCATCGGCAGCATGATCATCGCCGTTGCCGTCGGTTGACGGCGTCGAACAGATCGCATTTGAGCTGGAACTCATACCAAGATGGCGAGTAATCCATAGGCAGGAGCCCTTGCAATGACGGACTGCAGATCGCCGGGATCACCGTGCGAACCTGAGGCACTCAATGGCTGCTCTTTTGGCTGCTGCCATCTCGATGACAGAGCCACATGCATCGACTAGCTTGAATCTACGAAGCAAATTCAGACAACACTTAGGAATAGTTTGAAAACTGCCCGTCAAACGAATTTCCGGGGCCAACCAAGGTGAGACTGAGAGCCCCAGTCATTCTCATGAGGCTCAATTGTGAAAACAATCACCGTCATGATCCATGTCGCGGTTGTCACGGCATTGCTTCTGTTCCCTACAAGCGAATCGAGAGCGGGGGGCCTGATTGAATGCAACAACTGTGCCTCTCCCAAAGATGCAGCCCTGATGTCAGGCTCCGGGTTGGCGGTTGTAATGGACTTCGAAAAAGCCCGACTGAGCGCCTTCGAAGTTGAATATGATCGCGAGATCAGAAAGTGGCGCGCACTTTCGACACCGGTTCCCGCACAGATTCAAATGGCCTTCCTACGGATTCTGGATGCGACGTCAGCCTTTCGAGGTCCACCTGAAGGGGCCCACGCGATGGCAGGAGGCGGATCAGTGGTCGTGCTGCATCCAGACAACCCCGGAAACTCCAATGGAGTGAGGTTCCCCGAGTCTTACAAGTCCTCCAATACCTTTGACATCGTCGCCTCAGCCACACTGCGAACCCGACTTGGCCAGTATCTAGCCACAGAACTGGCAGGAGCCAATACGGGAAGCCCAACCTGGAACAGTATTGCGCTCTCGATTCAACAAGCGGCCCTGAACTGGGCAGGCCTCAAAGGTGGCGGATCCATAACAATAATGATCACATGGCGTGACGGATCGAAGACGCTTTATCGAGTAACACCGGACAACGTTGCCGAAGCGAAGTATCAGAAGGGCGAAAGTCGCGACAGCACAGGCAACAAGGTTCCTGACGAATCCATCGCCGACCCGATCTCCGCCCCTTCGTACGCCGGACAATACTATTTCGGCCAGCATGGCGACTTGGACAACTGGGTCAGATCCGCACAGATGTATGGAGTCCCCGTCCAGCGCGGAAGCAGCAGCCGCATCTCGTGCAGTTGGGATGGTCGCACAGTCTACTGCCAGCAATACTGACACCCTCATCCGCCGCTCATGTCGCAATCTCCCCATGAGCGGCGGTTTAGATACGCTATCGCACGAAAGCAATGCGCTCCATGCCAGTGGCTTCGGCCGCAGCCAATATCCGCGCCATGCCTTCGTACTCGGCCGCCGGATCGGTGGCGATGCGCAGCTCCGGCAGGTTGCCGGCATGTTCGCCCACCTGTGCCTGCAGGCGCGCCTGCAGCTCACTGATCGCCATCGGCTTGCCATTCCAGCTGAGCTGGTTGCCAGCGTCCAGGCGCAGCTCGATCGGCGGGGGCGGTTCGGGTCGGTCAACCACGCGATCGGTGGCCTGTGGCAACTGCACGGCGATTGGCCGGGCCACGATCGGCGCGGTCACGATGAAGATGATCAACAGCACCAGCATTACATCCACCAGTGGCGTGACATTGATGTCCGCCAGCGGGCCGCTTCTTCCTGCGCTACTGAACGCCATGTGCCGCTCCCTGCAGCCGGGCCGTTCGCCCAAGGCCGACGTTACGACGACTGTCACTCGCTGCGGCAGGGGCTTCTAGGGATTCATTCAGCTGTCGTTGCCGACGCCCGGCGTGCACGCAATGCGAAACTGAATTCAGCCACCGCCCGCTATGCTGCATGCCATGACCCGACGATCTCCGACCGCCCTGTCCCTGCTGCCCTTGGCCACCACGCTGCTGATCGGCTGCGCCAATGCCCAGTCCCTCGACGCCCAGAACGCGCAGTTGAAAGCCGCGATCGCGGCCGCCGAACGCGGCCAGTTCGATCCTGGCCAGGCCGCTGCGCTCAGCCGCCACCCGGCGTACGGCTGGCTGGAGTACGCCAACCTGCGCCGCAACATCGACACCGTCGATACCGCGCAGGCACAGGCCTTCCTCAAGCGCTATGAGGGCCAGGCCGTGGCCAGCACGTTCCGCAGCGTGTGGCTGCCCTCGCTCGCCCGCCGCCAGGACTGGCCCACCCTGCTCGCCAACTGGGTGCCCACCGACAACGTCGGCCTGCGCTGTGCGCAGCTGACCGCGCGTCAGGTGACGGGCAAGGTCGATCCGCAGTGGATCAGCGAGGCGCAGGACCTGTGGCGCAAGAACGGCAAGTCGCTGCCGGACGGCTGTGATGCCGTTTTCGCCGTGCTGCAGGCGCAAGGTGGCCTGAGCGACGCCCTGCGCTGGGAACGCATCGATGCCGCCGCCGACGCCCAGCAGCCGGCCGTGATGCGCAGCGCTGCGCGTGGCCTGCCTGCCACCGACCTGGCGCTGGCGAACAATTACGCTGCCTTTGTCGACAAGCCCAATGCCAGCGCGTTGAACTGGCCGCGCAACGAACGCAGCCGGCGCATCGCCACCGATGGCCTGGCCAAGCTGGCCAAGGCCGACCCGGCCGCCACCGAACAGCAGCTGCCGCAGTACGCCCAGGCGCTGGGCCTGAGTGCCGCGCAGCAGGGCCAGGTGCTATACCAGATCGCACTGTGGACGGTGGCTTCCTACCTGCCCGATTCGGCGCGCCGCCTCAACGCGGTGCCGGAATCGGCGTATGACGAACGCCTGCACGAATGGCGCGTGCGCGAAGCGATGTCGCGCGGCGATTGGCCAGCGGCGCTGACAGCGATCCGCAAGATGGCCAGCAAGCAGCGCAGCGACCCGCGTTGGCGCTACTTCGAAGGCCGCATGCTGGAGAAGACCGGCCAGGCCCAGCAGGCGCAGCCGCTGTTCCGCGAAGCCGCACGCGCACCGACCTTCCACGGTTTCCTTGCCGCCGACAAGCTGCAGCAGGGTTATACCCTGTGCCCGTGGAAGCCCAACGACAGCGCGCAGGCACAGGCCGTGATCGCGCGCGACCCGGCCATCCAGCGGGCGATGGCGCTGTACCAGATCGACCGCGCCGGTTGGGCCGTGGCCGAATGGAACAGCGCGCTGTCGCGCTTCGATGACACCCAGCGCCGCCTCGCCGTGCGCGTGGCGCAGGACAACGGCTGGTTCGACCGTGCCGTGTTCGCGCTCGGCAAGCAGCCGCAGGAACAGCGCCTGTACGACCTGCGCTTCCCGCTGCACCACGACGCCACCATCCGCCGCGAGTCGGCACGCAACGCCATCGACCCGGCCTGGGTGGCGGCGGAGATCCGTGCCGAGAGCACGTTCACCCCGCGCGCGCGCTCGCCTGCCAACGCCATGGGCCTGATGCAGGTGCTGCCGGCCACCGGTGCCAGCGTGGCCAAGTCGATCGGCCTGACCGGCTACGGCGGCGCCGACAGCCTGTACGACCCGGACACCAACATCGCGATCGGCACCGCCTACCTGCGCCAGCTGATGAACAAGTACGACGGCCTGCCGTACGTGACCATCGCCGCGTACAACGCGGGGCCGACGCCGACGGCACGCTGGCAGAGCCAGCGCCCGGGCTTCGATCCGGATCTGTGGATCGAGACCATCAGCTACAAGGAAACCCGCGAGTACGTCGCCCGCGTGCTGGCCTTCAGCGTGATCTACGACTGGCGCCTCAACGGTGATGCGCTGCCGCTGAGCGACCGCCTGATGGGTCGCCTGGTGGACAAGCGCAAGCGCTTCAGCTGCGCGGCCGACGCCGAGCAGGGCGGCGATTGATCGCAACACGGTACTGCCGGCCGCTGGCCGGCATTCCCGGGTGTCCACGCCCTGGGGAGTGAAACGATGAGCCTGCTGGCCTGGATCAGGCTGGCCGCTGTATCGGTAGTGCCGGGCATGCGATGATTCCCGCCATGAAGATCTATCTTGTCGGCGGCGCCGTGCGTGACCGCCTGCTGCAGCGACCTGCCGGCGACCATGACTGGGTGGTGGTCGGTGCCACGCCCGCGGAGATGGAAGCGCAGGGCTACACCGCTGTCGGCCGCGATTTCCCGGTGTTCCTGCACCCGAAGACCGGCGAGGAATACGCGCTGGCGCGCACCGAGCGCAAATCCGGCCGTGGCTACCGCGGCTTCGTGGTCGATGCCGACCCAGCAGTGACGCTGGAAGAGGACCTGCAGCGCCGCGACTTCACCATCAATGCGATTGCCTGCGACGAAGACACCGGCACGCTGGTCGATCCCTACGGCGGTGTGCGCGATATCGAGCAACGCGTGCTGCGCCATGTCGGGCCGGCCTTCGTCGAGGATCCGCTGCGCGTGCTGCGCGCGGCGCGCTTCATGGCCCGTTTTGCACCACTGGGCTTCAGCGTCGCCGAAGAGACCATGGCACTGATGCGCGAGGTCGCCGCCAGCGGTGAACTGGACGCGCTGGTGCCGGAACGCGTCTGGCAGGAACTGCGCAAGGCGCTGGTCAGTGAACGGCCCTCCGCCTTCCTGCGCACGCTGCACGATGCGCAGGCACTGGGCCCAATCCTGCCCGAACTGGAAGCACTGTACGGCGTACCGCAGCGTGCCGAATTCCACCCGGAAGTCGATACCGGCATCCACCAGGAAATGGTCAGCGACATGGCTGCCAGGCTGGCGCCGGGCGATGACCTGGTCGGCTTCGCGGCCCTCACCCACGACCTCGGCAAGGGCCTGACCCCGCCGGAGGAATGGCCGCGCCACATCATGCACGAGCAGCGCGGCATCAAGCCGCTGAAGGCATTGTGCGCGCGGTTGAAGATTCCCACCGAGCACCAGCAGCTGGCCGAAGCGGTGTGTCGCGAGCACTTGAACGTGCACCGCATCGACGAACTGCGCGATGCCACCGTGCTGGAACTGCTGGGCCGCTGTGATGCGTTGCGTCGGCCGGAGCGCGTGGCCCGCATCGCACTGTGCTGCGAGGCCGACAAGCGCGGGCGGCTCGGCTTCGAGGACGCCGACTACCCGCAGGGCGAAACGCTCAAGCGCCTGCACCAGGCGGCGCTGTCAGTGCAGGCACGTGATCTGGATACCACGCACCTGAAGGGGCCGGCCATTGGCGAGGCGCTGGCCAAGGCGCGGGTGAAAGCCATCGCCGCCGCCCGCTGAAGCACCTGGTGATGCCGGCTGCTGGCCGGCACCGATCGCCCGTCTATCGACGACGCTTACGCGAGAAGTGGTCGACAGCATGAGCACCCAACAAGATGGGTTGCATCAAGAGGAACAGCCATCCACCCAGCCGGAGTGTCTCCACCGGATTGAACCGGGTGATGAACGCAGCTGCCAGTGCCAAACCCGCAACAAGGCCGATCTCATAGACCCACAGCGATCGGTTAGAACGCCTGCCCACGATGCTCCTCTCCATTGAACAGTACGTACTCGCCTGCCGCCTTAGCTTCCTCGATCAGTGCGCCTTCCCACGGTTGATCGCCGCAGCCCGTTGCTTCAATTGGGTCACAGTGCCGGGAATCACTTCCCTGCCCCATCCATGACTACAACCATCTAATTCGTATCCACGCCTTCGAACGCGATCGGAGGTGGCAATCCGAACAGAATTCGATTGGGCGAATACGAGTTGCAGGCCTCGCTGCGCCGGAGAAGCGCCCGCTTTGTCGATGGACTTCTTGGAGGATTGCTTCTGCCCGTTCGCATCGTGACGCATACCAGCCCCGCGTACGCCTTAAACCGCACGGTGAATGGGCGGCCATGCCTGAGAGTAGTCGAATGCCTGATGGGAGCCCTTGGGCTACCGTCAATGGGCTAAACAATGGGGACGTTTCGCCGCGCCTGAGGACCGGAACAGAACATTTCACCGGAGACATGAGAGCCTTGATGCGCTTAAGGATCCGAATAGGAATTCTGCGAGTTGATGACACTACGCTCATCGACTTCCTTCCCACTGAACTTTCGCCGCCGCAACCCCAATGCAAAGGAAAAACATGGTAAGACCACGATTAGTGAAGTTCCGAAGAAATGAAATCAGGAGAACAGTAGAATCCCTCCTCAAACTCCCAATCACCCTCGCTCTCACCTTGCTCCAAGAGCCTATACACTTCGGCCACTGCAGCGTGAGGCGGCACATCCACGGCATAGAGTAGTCTTTCACCAACGTTAGAGCCTTCGTAGGTACAGCCAAGAACTTCCAGTTCTGACCAACGCATCAGGAAGCGCTCATCTCCTGCGAATGCTGGCAACCTGACTCGATATGTGGAATGCCCCCCCCGAGCGAGAACTCCCACGAACATTAAGCCATCTTCGTCACGCTCCGTCGCGATAGTATCTCCACAACTAACCCCGTATGCATAAAATGGAATATTGTCCAGCACAAGCGAACCATCCGGCAAAAGTCGGACATGCATAATCTCCACCCCGCCGTCATCCAAGGCAAATCTTACCTTCGTCACACTGTCATTCATCTTCCACTCCACTCATCGGGGTTCCTTGCGAGCAGTGGCAGCGCGGCCCTTCCATCAGGATCCGTGAACTTGTAGGGATTTCCGTCCGCATTTCGGTATCGATTGAATTGGCTAGCTGGCTGTTGATGTGCTGTCACCGGGGTTCACCAACAGGAATAGACCCAACTACGGATCCACATACCGCTGCTGCATGTAGCTCAGCCCATTGGCCGAATCGCTCACGTGCCCGGTATACCCAAGACCATCATCAACCTGACCACCAAATACTGTCCCGTAGGGTTCATAGATATGGCGCTTGATCACTGCGCCATTGACATCCGATTGGCCACCACCGATCCAAGCGCATCGGTGTGGATATAGGTGATCGTCTGCGCCCTGGCAGCAGCCCCCCCCACGCAACCAGAGTCAAGACAGCAACGTTCTGAAAATGACCGATAGCATCACTGTCGCCTCCCAGGCGGCCCTCATGGCAGTTCACCGTTCAAAGCCGTCCTGCACCACCAACCCGTTGGATGGCCGGGTACAGCGGTCTGACACTACCAGGAGGCAATCATGCTGGCAGTCAGCTACCTGCACGACTCTACTGCGAAGATGAAAGATCCTAGGCCCTGGAAGAAAAGCCCTGAGTGAAAGCCAAGTCGTTTCGTCGTGCCTCATGCATGGAACGGGAGATTGCACCCACGGCGTTCGCAGTGTTGATGCGCATTCTGGAACCGGATGAAGTTATTCACAAAGGAGTGACTCCAGCTGCGTCAATTGCCCTGAATCACTTATGGGAATCATCTTCCCAAGGGCCATCAACGATCCTGCCTCGCCATATGCCCTCTCCCCCTGGTTCAACAACGATGATCGAGGCGACAAGGTCTCCGTCCGATCCAATTATTGGCATTCCCTTTTCGAGGGTCACGCACTCTTTCCACAAGTCATCCAACGTGCCTCTAAGGATAAGCCTGAGAAGGCCTTCAGCATCCCTGTTATTGAAATCGACAAATACTTTTAGCGTAGACATTTACGGCCTCTGAAGCCTTTCGACGACGGGAACGGGATTGGATACCGAAGGCGAAAACAAGCGGCTGGCTGCTTCCGGCTCAAGCCCAACAACTGTTGCATGTGTTGGAGATACCCCGCGGGTCGAAAGTCGGGTGCTCGTTCCTGCAGTAGGCAAGGGGGTGCCTGCGATAATGCCAAGCATGGCAGTGTCGCCTCGACCTGGCAGGTGTACGTTGAGCCCGCTCCAGAACTCCCTGACATTGAAGATGCCGCTGCCCGGCACACTCCCCACAGTGCATACCCTTGCAGGAAGACCGGTGGAATTCGCGTAGGTTACCGCCACATGAGGCACTTCAACATCCCAATTTCCCAGGCCCAACAGGCGAGCATCGTGGTCGCGGATGCTACCTTGCGGCTGCAACTGCATATTCAATCGGCGTGCAAACTGCACGGGCAGATTACTGTTGCCTGGCAGGTCGATTTCGACCACGCGGAACTGCGTGCTTCCGTCGTATAGACTTACGCCCTCGCCGAACAGCCCCGTATCCAAAGTGGACAGCGATTCAGCGTTCTGGATTCGCTTCCGGTATTCCAAATAGGGATGGATACCGTCCGCAACCGACTGAGCCGCGACTGGTCCCGAGATAATAAGACCGATCAAGAAAACTGGCAGCACAGTCGAACGCAACGCAACACGACGCAATGCATCGATCACTAGGCATTCCTTCAGATTTGGATTCCATTTCCCAAAGGCCGGCCTTGCACCGTCCTTTTCCCGAAGGCGACTGCACAATCCTTACGCCGCCCGAAGCGACGCTATCACATTTGTCAGCTGTGTGAGAGTCAGAAAAGACTGACCCTCAATAGGAGAAGACACACTGTCTCTCCCACCAAGGCGCGGGTAAAAGCCTTCGCGGCGGCCCGCTGATCCGCGACAGCCGCGTGCACCGCTATTGGTAGTGCCGGCCGCTGGCCGGCAACCCTATATCGCTGGCTTCAATGCGCCATCCCACGGGTGATCGCCGCCGCCCGCTGCTTCAGCTGGGCCACGGCATCGGGAATCATCTCCATACCCACGTCCAGGCCGGGGTTCAGCACCAGGCCGACGCCGTCGCCGATACCGGCCAGCAGCGCGTGCACCGCGATCGGCATGGCATGCGCGAACTGCGGCAGCTGCTCATGCCACAGGCCAGCGCGCTCATGCGCAGTGAACACTGCGAACATCGGCTCGCCGCTCTCGCTGGTCAGCACCAGCGGCGAGATGCTCTCGTCCCAGGCACCGTCTTCGCCGATGGCCTTGTCCAGCAGCACGAACGCCGTCGAGGTCAGCAGGCCATCGAGGAACTGCGATGCGGTCAGCGTGCCGTCCTGGGCCTGCAGCAGGCGCACCTCGAGGTCGTTGAGGGGTTCGAACGGGGTGTCGTGGTCCATGGTCGGTTCCGGTACGTGGTTGCAGGGCAGACTTTAACAGGCCCGCTCCTCAACCGAGGAATCCATGCCGCCACAGCCAGCCCAACGCAGCCAGACCGGCCACCACCACCAGCATCAGTGGCAGGCCGAAGCGGTGCCGCCACGGGATCGGCACCCCGCCCAGCTGCTGGTCCATGGTGTCGGTGTCCAGCACCCAGCCGTGCCCGCACCGGGTGCAGGCCAGCTCATAACGGCGATGGTAGGTGAGGCCGAACAGCAGGTCGATGCGCGCCATCTTGTAGGGCAGCTGCGGCGCGAACTCGGTTTCCGTCTGGCAGCGCAGACAGTGATGGGCTTCGGTCGGGCCGACGATCAGCACCCGTTCCTGTTGGCCGATCAGGATCATGGATCAGCGGCCCTGGCAGGCTGGTTGGGCCAGCAGCCAGGCTTGGGCGGCGGCAAGGGTGGCCGGCCCGCTGGCCGTAGCCTGATCCGGCTGCATTCTGCCACCGTCGCCCTGCCCGTTACGATCGGTCATCACGTTGTGAGTCAACAACAGGGTGGTACCATCCACCAGCGTCGTCGGTCGATTGCCAGTAGAAAAGCCTGCGCTGGGCTGACCGAAACTGCGACTCCCCGGTTGCCCTCGAAACGCAAGTGCCACTGCTTCGCCGGAGCTTGCAGTGCCTGCCCCCATCACCACCGCCACCGGTGCCGTGCCCGCTCGCAACCGATACGCGCCCTGTCGTGAACGCAGCATCGAGGCATTGCCTTGCACGACTTCTCCTTCCGCCTGCCGCCACCACAGCAATCCATCGGCACTACGGAAGGCGCCGATCAGCGCCCCCTGCGTATCCGGCGTTCCATGCAGCAATGGCAACAAACCAAACAACATAGGCCACATGTTGCCACCACCATTGCTGCTTACATCCACCACCCAGCCGCACCGCGTGCCGTCATCCAGGCCAGCGATATGCTCCTGCAACGCCAGCGCGTAGACCTTGCGTGCTTCATAACGTTCTGATTCGTTGCGTTGCAGGTCTTCCACGAAGGGGCTCACCCGCAGCACGCCGATGCGGGGATTGGCATGACTGGGGGCAGCGAAGTCGGTCGCCTGACTGGCATTCAAGCGCTGGGCACGTTCGGAGCGCTGACGCTGCTCGCTTGGTGAAAACCAGCGGCCATGGCCTCCGCTGCTGCGTGCGGCGGCTTCATCCAGAACACGGCGCTGTTGCGCGCGGTCATCCCCTGCCGCGTTCAGGCGCGCGCGCACGTCGTTCCAATCTACGCGGCGACGGTACAAGGACTGGGTTTCCAACAACTGCAGCATCTGCTCACGCGCTTCCGGCGACGGCAGCTCCACTGTCTCCTCTGCAACTGCGGCCGAAGATGAAAGCAGCAGCGTGGTGAGCATGGCGGCACGGACATTCCTTAGGTCCAGCATCGACGACTCCTTGTCATGTATCGAAGCCGTAGGATAGCCGCGGTGGGATCGATCTCGCCACGCGCTAGTGTTCTGTGGAGCCGAGCCTATGCTCGGCTTGGGGAAATCGCGACTGAAGCAGCCGAGCATGGCTCGGCTCTACAAAGTCATGACGGCGGCAGGGTTCGTGTCGACCAAGGTCGACACCCACCAGAGCGGGTCATGCCGCCGGGCATGGCCCGGCGCTACCAGTCCGCGCGCAGGCCGATGTTGCCTTCGATGATGCGGCGCTTCTCGTTGCGGTCGCCGCCCAGTTCGCGCGTGTAGTCGGCCACCGCGTACGCGCTGATGGTGCGGTTGAAGCGCCCGACCACACCCACGCCGGCTTCCAGCGCGCGCGAGCGCTGCGAATTGACGATCACGTCGTCGTCGAAACGGATGCGGTCCTCGCCGGAACGGCCATGCCAGTAATTGAGCTTGAAATACGGCTGCCAGCCGTTGTCGGCCAACTGATAATCGCCGGCCAGGCGCAGGCCGATGCGGCCGGTCCAGGCGTTGTCGTTGTCGAAGCGCACGCTCGATACTTCATCGCGACGGTCATCCAGCGAAGCGCGCTGCCAGATCACCTGCACCTGCGGTTCCAGCCACCATGCGGACTGCCCGACGTGCAGCAGCGGCTTTCCGGCCTCCACTGACACGCTGGTGCCATCGCCCTTGATGCCGAAGCCGAGCCCACGCGAGGAACGCACGCGGCCGTCGTAGCGGCTCTGCATCGCCACGGCGTCGATGTAGCCGCCACTGCTGTCGGTGAACGTCCAGTACAGGCCCACGTGCTTGTCGTCCAGGCGGTTCTGGCCCACCTGCACGTTCTCCCAGCCCAGTGCGAGGCCGGTGGTCTTGCCCTGCGCACGGGTGCGGCCGACGAACACGCCGATCTGGTTACGATGGCTATCAGACGCCGCAGCCCATACGTCGATGCCGGCCTGCAGGCCCATCACATCGCCACCGAAGCCGGGCTGCGCATCGCCCTTCCAGTGGATCTCGCTGCTCTGGCCCACCAAGCGCCCCCAGGCGGTACGGAATGTGCCCTGGTTGTACAGCAGGCGCTGCTCGCCCTGGCGCTCGTGGAAGGCACCCAGGCTGGCCAGCGAAGTCTCACGCAGCAGCGGCGGCACCACGGCATAGGTCGCAGTCTCCACCCGGTACAGCGGTACCACTGCGCCCTCGGCGGGGCGTGCGCCCGGCGTCGGCGGCGTACCGGTTCCGGGCAGCGCACCACCGGCCACCGGCACGTCCGGCACGGCCGGATCGCTGGGCGGCGCCACCGGCGCCGGTTCCGGTGGCGGCGGTGGTGGCGCGGTCTCGCCTGCGGTCAGGTCCGGGTCGGGGGCGCCTTCGGGCGGCGGCGGCGGTGCCGGGGTGATCGGCGGCGGTGGTGCCACCGGCGGCGTCAATGGTGGTGGTACGGCAGTACCGCCGCCATTGGGTGCCGGCGTCGGCCCGCTGACCAGCGTGGAGCGCAGGTACCAGTTCTCCCCGGTACCAGCACTGACGCCGCCCTTGAACAGGAAGTACTCGTAGGCACCGGCGGCAACCGGTGCGAACAGCGAGAACGCGCCCGGCGCGGTGCGGCCACCATTCAAGGCCTGCACCACCAGGATGCCATCGGCCAGCGTGGCGGCGCCGCTACCGCCGGCATTGAGCACGCCGATGCCGGTGGTCCCGGTGGCAGTACCGCCGTCGATCACCAGACGGTCGCTGGTGGAGTTGTCCGCGCCCAGCACGGTACGCAGGTAAAGGCCACCGCCATCGCCTCGATAATTGCCACGCACGGTGAACACGTCGCCCGCGCCGGTACCGGTCAGGTCGATGCGCCCGGCATTGACCATCTCCACCAGTGCGCCACTGTTGAACGGACGGATGGCATGGCCGCCACTGCCCGCATACACGGTACTGGTGTCATCCACGGTGAGCGTGCCGGTGCCGGTTGCGCTGTCGCCCAGCACCAGGTCGCCATCGAAGCTCAGCTCGGTGCTGTTGGTCAGGCTGATCGTCTCCCAGTTCTGGAAGCGGCCCACGCCCGTGGTCTTGACGTTGCTGAGGTTGAGCTGGTCGATGCCACTGCCGCCGTCGAACAGCGGCACCGCACCGAGATTGCCCTGGTTGAGGTTGCTGAGGTTGGCCACGTCGTTGTCCGGGCCCATGTCGATCGCGCCGTAGACGATGCCGCCGCCATTCCAGTTGAAGGTGTCATCGCCGGTACTGAGCAGTACCTGCCCGCGCACGGTGCCATCGGTAATGGTCACGCTGTCGTTGCCGCCGCTGACGCTTATGTTGCCGCCGATGTAGGCGGTACCCGAGATGATGATGGTATCGGTGTCGAAACCGGTCACCACATTGCCATCCACGGTGCCGCCGGACTGGTCCCACAGGTTCTTGTCCAGCTTCATGTTGACGCGGCCGATGCGGCCACCGGTCATCCAGGCCTGGTCGCCATCCTCGAACGCGCCGATGATGCGGCCACCGCTCATGCGGAAGGTATCGATGTTGTCGCCCTGCTGCAGCGCGCCGACCGTGCCGCCACTCATGACGAAATCATCGCGGCCACTGCCCTGCGCTACCAGGCCGGTGACGGTGCCGCCGGTGACGGTCATCTGGTCATCGCCGTTGCCCTGGTCGACGCTGTCGATGGTGCCATTGCCCAGCAGCAGCACATCGTTGCCATCCCCTTGCAGGACCCCGCCGCTGATGCTGCCGGCCTGCATCTCCAGGCGATCATTGCCGGCACCGAACTGCACCCCGCTGCGCCCGCTGATCGTTCCGCGATTGACCAGCACGCTGTCGCCCGCACCGACGAGCTGCAGGGCGGTGTTGTTGCCGGTGCTGATGCTGCCCGCATTTTCGACACGGCTGCCGCCACCGAGCTGGACCGCCACACCGCCGACCGAACTGATCGTGCCCACGTTGGACAACAGATGCCCACCTGCGCCGACCAGCGAGATGGCGCTTGCACCGCCGCTCTGTTGCAGCTGTGCGCCGCTGGCGACATTGATGGTGATGCCGGCCGGGCCATTGGCGGTGATGGGAACGGTCTGCGGGTTCGGCGCGTTGGCGTCGCAAGTGACCGTCTGGCCTGCGGTCGGGGTGGCGTTGTCACAGCCCGCCCAGGCGGCGCCGGCACTCAACAGCATGACGGACGGGACGGCCAGGGCCTGCAGTACGGAAGCGGTGAGGCGGCGCATACGCGTTGCGCGCGGGACGGCACGGGACATACGGCACTCCTGGACAAGGGATCAGGAACTGCGGATATGCGGTACTGCGAGCGCAGTCTGCGCCATGGTGAACCGTTTCGACAGGTGAAATAGCGTGCCAACTATCACAGTTCAGATGCGAACTCGATCAGCTATCACCCCACCTCTACGTGACTGAAATTGTTCATCTTTGCGGCGGTCAGACGCCACGCGGAGAGCATCCACGCATGGCGTGGATCTACGGGGCATCTCGCGCGATCGATCGACGATGCAGGGTCGGTAGAACCACGCCATGCGTGGATGCCGTTCACGGATGGGGCCAGAGCCCTTTCCTGCGGAAACGGGATCCGACCCCGGGTCCCGAGGGATCAGATCTTGAGATAGATCTTCCGCTTATCCAGCCACCACGCCACGCCCCACCACAGTGCGACGAACGCCAGCGCCTGCAGCATCGACGCCAGCTCCACCGCCTGCGGCATCGCCGTGGCCAGCTGCTGCCAGATCCAGCTCCAGGCGCCGCTGGCCATCAACAGCACTGACATCACCGAGGCCCCCAGGTACGCGGTGATCGCATTGACCCCGAAGCGCCGGCCCAGTGCGGGCCATCCCTTCTGGTCGATCAGCACGTGGCCCAGCCACAGTGCCAGCGCGGCAAGGCCGCCGGTCCACAGCGCGTAGCTGGGCGTCCACAGCTGCTTGTTCAACGGCAGCACCGTGGCCAGCAACAGACCCAGCACGGCGGTCACCGCACCCAGCCCCGCCAGCGCGGCGGCACGTCCGCTGCGCAACAGGCCACCGGCCAACAGGCCGAGCACGGTACTGGCCAGTGCACCCAGCGTGCTCAGCAATCCTTCCGGGTCATGGCCGAGGCCGGTATCGGCATGCCATTGATAGATCCACGGTGCAAACAGCGTGGTGTCCAGGCGGCTGGCCGGGTTGGTCCACGGCGCCAGGTCACCGATGCCCATCAGCAGCACCGCGTAGCCCACCAGCAGCGTGACCAGCACGCCCATCTGCATGCGCGGCCGTGCATACACCGCCAGCACGCCCACCAATGCCGCGCACACGGCAATCCGTTGCAGCACGCCCCAGATGCGGAAGTGCTGGGTATGCAGTGCCCACCAGATCAGCAGGTGCAGCAGCGCACCGGCCACCAGGATGCGCAGCGCGCGCTCCAGCACACCGCGCGCCAACGCGGGTCGCGCCGCCGCATCCTGCGCGCGCGGTGCCACGCTGAAGGCCATCGACACGCCCACCAGGAACAGGAAGAACGGGAACACCAGATCGGTGGGCGTGCAGCCATGCCATTCCGAATGGCGCAGCGGCGCGAACACTGCACTCCAGTCACCCGGGTTGTTGACCAGCAGCATCGCCGCCACGGTGATGCCGCGCAGGGCATCGATCGAGCCCAGCCGGCGTGGCGGCGAACTGTTCATCAGGCGGCCTCGTACTGCCCGGCAATCCAGGTGCCACGCACCTGCAGGGCGTCATCCAGCAGCACCAGGTCGGCCTGGTAGCCCTCGGCGATGTGGCCCAGGCGATCATCGACGTTGAGGAACTGCGCCGGGTAGGTCGAGGCCATGCGTGCCGCTTCGGCCAGCGACTGGCCGAGCAGCTGCACGGTGTTGCGCACCGCCGTGGCCATGTCCAGCGCCGAGCCCGCCAGCGAACCGGCGGCATTGCGCACCACGCCATCAATGGCGGTGATGGTTTCGCCATACAGCACGTAACTGGGATCGTCGGCACCGACCGGCGGCATCGCATCGGTCACCAGCAGCAGGCGACCCCGCGGCTTGGCAGCCAGCGCCACGCGCAGGCTGGCCGGGTGCACATGCACGCCATCTACGATGATGCCGATCCAGCTATCGCGGTCTTCCAGTGCAGCACCCACCGCGCCCGGCTCGCGGCCCTGCAGCGGCGACATCGCGTTGTACAGATGGGTAAAGCCACGCACACCGGCATCCAGGCCGGCGCGGATCTCCTCATAGGTGCCGGCGGTGTGACCGGCAGCAACGATCACGCCACGCTCGACCAGCGCGCGGATCGTCTCCAGCGGGACGCGTTCCGGCGCCAGCGTCAGCAGGGTCACGCCGTTGTCGAGCGATGCCGCCAGCGCGATCTCGTCTTCATCCGGCACGCGGAACTTGCTGGCATCGTGCGTGCCCTTGCGCGCCGGCGCGATGTACGGGCCTTCCAAGTGGATGCCGATCACGCCCGGCACGCCCTGCGCGATGGCCTCGCGCATCGCACCGATGGCTTCGCGCATCACCGCCACGTCATCGCTGATCAGCGTCGGCAGCATCGCGGTGGTACCGAAACGACGATGCGCCTGCGCAATGGTGCGCAGCGCCGTCACGTCCGGCGTGTTGTTGAACAGCGCGCCGCCACCACCATTGACCTGCACGTCGATGAAGCCGGGCAGCAGCCAGCCACCGCCCAGGTCCACCTGCTCGGCAGCGTGGCCGAGCTGCGGCGCGGCATCGGGCAGCAGCGCGCTGATGCGGCCATCTTCGATCACCACTGCCAGATCGTCGCGGAACTCATCGCCCGCCAGGATGCGGGCATTGCGCAGCACGGTTGCCATCACACCGTCTCCGTCACCTTGTTCAGGTGCGGCGGCAGGTCCGGGTTGAAGCCACGACGCAATGCCAGCGCATTGA
The DNA here is from genome assembly GCF_029839005.1 of Stenotrophomonas sp. GD03958. Lineage (NCBI taxonomy): Bacteria > Pseudomonadati > Pseudomonadota > Gammaproteobacteria > Lysobacterales > Lysobacteraceae > Stenotrophomonas > Stenotrophomonas sp. GD03958. The sequence continues at coordinate 29,298 of NZ_JAOBZT010000023.1, forward strand.
TTGCGCGGTAGAAGCTCTGCACGGTCAACAACGGTGCGCACAACGGATGCGGCGCTGCAGCCACCGGCAGGTTGCCGCCGGCCCCGGCCAGCCACACCTGCGCGCCCCGGGCAGAAAATTCCTCGACCACCGCGCGGGTGCCGGCGCCGGTTTCGTCGGGCTGGGCGAAGGCCAGCACCGGGAAGCCGCGGTCGACCAGCGCCATCGGGCCATGCTTCACTTCGGCCGAGCTGTAGGCTTCGGCATGCAGGCTGCAGGTTTCCTTGAACTTCAGCGCCGCTTCCTGGGCCGCCCCCAAGCCCAGGCCACGGCCGAGCACGAACAGGTTGGTGGCCTCGACCAGGCCTTCGGTCACCGCGCTCCAGTCGCACTGCCACGCCTCACGCAGCGCGTCGGGCAGCAGGTCCAGCGCCGCACGCAGGCTGCTGTCCTGCTTCCAGTACGCGGCCAGCTGCAGCAGCGCGGCCAGCGACGCCAGGTAGCTCTTGGTCGCCGCCACGCTCTTTTCGGCACCCGCGTGCAGCGGAATGACCGTGTCGGCCAGCTGCGCCAGCGGTGAATCCTCGACGTTGACCAGCGCGATCACGCGCGCACCGGCCGCCTTGGCGGCCTCGGCGTTGCGCAGCAGGTCCGGGCTCTTGCCCGACTGCGAGATGACGATGAACAGTGCGCCGCGCAGCTGCAATGGTGCGGCGTAGACCGACCCCACCGATGGCGAGGCCGACGCGACCACCAGGCCCAGCTGGGTTTCCAGCAGATACTTGCCATAGGTGGCGGCGTGGTCGGAGCTGCCGCGTGCACAGGTGACCACGAACGGCGGCGGTGCAGCACGCAGGCTGGCGGCCAGGGTTTCGATGATGGCGTGGTTGCGCGAGAACTGGCGCGCGACCACGTCGGCCGCTTCAGCGGCCTCGGCGAACATCAGGGTGGACGTGGGGTCTGACAGCGACATGGCAGGCTCAGGCAGGATCGGAAGGAAGGGGGCGTGCGCCGGCGGGGCGCATCGGCGCGGTCGAACCACGCACCACCAGCTGCGGCACGAAGCCCTGGTTGTGCAGCGGCGCCGGCGCGTCGTCGTAGGCATCGCTGCGCAGCTGCGCGATCAGCAGGCGCGCGGCGTGGCGGGCGATATCTTCGGTGGCCTGCTTGGCCGTGGTCAGCGGCGGCCACGACTGGCGCGAGAACGGGCTGTCCTCGAAACCGGCAATGGACAGGTCGTAGGGCACGTTCATGCCGGCCGACTTTGCGGCTGCCAGTACGCCGGCGGCGATTTCATCGTTGGAGCCGAAGATGGCGGTGGGCGGTTCGCGCAGCGCCAGCAGGCGGCGCGCCCCACGGAAACCGTCATCGAAGGTGTAATCGCCCTGCACCACCAGGTGCTTGTCCACGGTCATGCCGTAGTCCTTCAGCGCGGCTTCGTAACCGGCATAGCGTTCGCCCGAGGAACGGTGCGAGCTGCCGCCCCAGAGGAAGCCGATGCGCTGGTGGCCGAGCTGGATCAAGTGCTCGGTGATCTCGTAGGCGGCCTCGCGGTCGTCCACGAACACACAGGCGCCATCGGCCGGGTCTTCGGTGGCGGCGATGATGCGCACCAGCTTGATGCCGCGCGCGGTCAGCGCCTGGATCAGGTCGCGGCGCTCGGACATCGGTGCGGTCAGCACCAGCCCGGCCAGGCGCGAACGCTGCAGCCAGTCGGCCAGTTCATCGGCCAGCAGCGGCGAGCTGGAATCGCAGGGATGGATCTGCAGCCCGAACCCGGTCTCGCGGCAGGCGGCGAGCACGCCGTTCTGCACGCCGATGATGTGGTACGGGTTCGGGTTGTCGTAGACCAGCCCGATCACGAAGGTGGTGCCGCTGCGCAGGTTGCGCGCGGACGGATCGGGTTCATAGTCGAGCTCGGCAATGGCACGCAGCACCCGCGCGCGGGTGGCCTGCATCACCGAGGGCTCGTTGTTGATCACGCGCGAGACCGTCTTCAGCGAGACCTTGGCTTTCTCCGCAACGTCCTTGATGGTCGCTCTGCGCATGGGTTTTCCCTGGGGTTGACTGCCGTCCATCATCGCCGATCAGGCCTTGTCCTGCGGCAGGCCGGCGCGGTGGCCGATCACTGAATAGAACAGGATGTACAGGTAGCACGGCACCATCAGCAGCACGAACACCAGCTGGAAGTCGATGTGCTGCTTGAGCACGGCGAACAGCTGCGGAATGATCGCGCCGCCGGCGATGCCCATCACCAGCAGGGCCGAGCCGGTCTCGGTGAAGCGGCCCAGGCCGCGGATCGCCAGCGGGAAGATGGCCGGCCACATCATGGCGTTGGCAAAGCCCAGCAGGGCCACGAAGGCCACCGATACGTAGCCGCGGGTGGCCCAGGCGCCAAGGCAGAACACCACGCCCAGCACCGCTGAGATGGTCAGGTAGCGCGACTGCGAAACCACCCTGGGGATCAGCAGCAGACCGACCACATAGCCGATCAGCATCGCGCCCAGAGTGAGCGAGGTGAACATCTTGGTCTGGTCCAGCGGCAGGTCGAAGCCGTGGCCGTAGGTACCGATCGCATCACCAGCCATCACCTCCACGCCGACGTAGACGAACAGGCACAGCACGCCCAGCCACAGGTGCGGGAACTGGAAGATGCTGCGGCGCTCGGCGGCACCGGCAGCCGCCGGCGTGGCATTGGCCTCGGAGGATTTGATTTCCGGCAGCGGCGAGAACAGCACCGCAACCGCCAGCACCACCAGCAGCGCGGCCATCGCCAGGTACGGGGTGTGGATCTTGGCAGCGAACTCGTTCAGCAGCGCGGCCTTGGTGACCGCGTCAGCCGCCTGCACCTGCGCATCGAGGTCGCCGATGCCGTGCAGCACCAGCGTGCCGATCAGCACCGGCGCCAGCATGCCGGCGATCTTGTTGCAGATGCCCATCAGCGCGATGCGGCGCGCCGCCGTCTCGATCGGGCCGAGGATGGAGATGTAGGGGTTGATCGCGGTCTGCAGCAGGGCCAGGCCGCTGCCGATCACGAACAGGCCGCCGAGCGCGCCCGGGTACCAGCGCTGGGTGGCGAATTCACCGAAAAGCGCGGCACCACCGGCCATCACCAGCAGGCTCAGGCTCAGGCCCTTCTTCATGCCGGTGCGGCGCAGGATCCAGGACGCCGGCAGGGCCAGGAAGAAATAGGACAGGTAGAACACCATCAGCACCAGGAAGGCGCCGACCTCGCTGAGTTCGAAAGCCAACTTGACAAAGGTGATCAGCGGACCGTTTAGCCAGGTGAAGAAGCCGATCAGGAAGAACAACACGCCAACGATGGCGATGGAGGTGGCCACGTTCGGGCGCGCGCTTGCAGCGGGGACGGCGGACATCAGGAGGGCTCCTGCGGCGACGGCCGCAGAACGCGGCGTCGGAGAGTGGCTGGGAACAACGTTGTCACATTCTTTCGATGGACAGCCGCGGTTTGTCAACTTCCACGCGCAGCCCTGTGAACCTCGTGCTGCACTGCGCAACCCGATCACAGCGCGTTCTGCTGAATGCGCTTGAGCCCTTGAGCCCCGTGCAGCAAAGGTTCCCGCGTGAAACGCATGATCACGCCATGTAAACGTTTACTGCATACCCCGTTCGTTGCGGCGCAGCAACGAAAGTGTCACGAACTCGTTGACATCGTTGTCAGCGGGGTTACAGACTCCGCCCAATCGCCGCCCCCTTTCCCGGGTCCGGCCCCACCTGCAGCAGGAGCCCGCGTGACCGCCAGCCACCCCGCCCCGGCCCATGTCCTGTCCCGAATCGCGCCCTCGTTCCTGGCCGCCGACGTCGGTGGCACCCATGTGCGTGTGGCCCGGGTCCAGGCCAGCGGTGATGCCGCCCACCCGGTGCAGGTGCTGGAGTACCGCAAGTACCGCAACGCCGACCACGGCGGCCTCAGCGCGATCCTGTCCGACTTCCTGGGTGAAGGCCCGCGGCCCACGCATTGCGTGGTCGCCAGCGCCGGCTACGCCCGCGAGGACGGCACGGTGATCACCGCCAACCTGCCGTGGCCGCTGTCGGCGCGCCAGGTGGAAGCCGACGTCGGCCTGCAGCGGGTCTACATCGTCAACGACTTCGAAGCGGTGGCCTATGCCGCCGCGCAGGTGGACGCCAGTGGCGTGCTGCACCTGTGCGGGCCGGACACCGCCGCACGTGGCCCGACCCTGGTGGTCGGCCCCGGCACCGGCCTCGGTGCGGCACTGTGGATTCCCACTGCGCACGGCCCGGTGGTGCTTCCCACCGAAGCCGGCCAGCCTACCCTGGCGGCCAGCACGGAACTTGAAATGGCCATCGTCCGCCACATGCAGCGCGACCGCGCCCATGTGTCGATCGAACATGCGATCTCCGGCCCGGGCCTGATGAACCTCTACCGCGCGGTGTGCGCGCTGCAGGGGCAGGCACCGACGTTGGCCAGTCCCGATGCGGTCACTGCCGCCGCCATGGCCGATACCGATGCGAACGCCCGCCAGGCGCTGGATGTGTTCTGCGGCCTGCTCGGCAGCACCATCGGCGACATGGCCCTGTTCTACGGTGCCTACGGTGGCGTCTACCTGGCCGGCGGCATCCTGCCGCAGATCCGCGAATACCTGCGCGCCAGCACCTTCGTCGAGCGCTACCTGCAGAAGGGGCCGATGGGCGAAGCGCTGGCACGCATCCCGGTGAAGGTCGTCGAGCACGGCCAGTTGGGCGTGGTCGGCGCTGCCAGCTGGTACCTGCAGCAGCAGTCCGCCGCCTGACACCGCAACAGGCTTCAACGCAATCGCAGCACGCAGTACGTGGCACGCCAACGCGGGACTTCGCCGCCGCCCCGCGCATGTCAAGGCAACCGTAACCGAACACCGCCGCCGGCACCCAATCGAATGATGAGGAGAGACATCATGAACACCCGCAAGACCCTGCTTTCGGCCGCCATCGTCAGCTGCATCGCCTTCAGTGTGCACGCGCAGCAGGCGGCCCCGACCGCCACCGATCTGGACACCGTGACCGTTACCGGCATCCGTGGCTCGATGGAAAAGTCGCTGGACACCAAGCGCGAAGCCAATGCGCGCGTGGAAGTGGTCACTGCCGAAGACGTGGGCAAGCTGCCCGCGCATAACGTGGCCGATACCCTGCAGCGCCTGCCTGGCGTGAACATCAGCTCGTCCAGCGCCGATGAAGGCGGTTTCGACGAAGCCGACCGTGTCAGCCTGCGCGGCACCAGTCCGAGCCTGACCCAGACCCTGATCAACGGCCACAGCGTCGGCTCGGCCGACTGGTTCGTGCTCAGCCAAGGTAGCAATGTCGGCCGCAGCGTCAGCTACACCCTGCTGCCGTCGGAACTGGTGCGCTCGGTGGAGGTGAACAAGTCCTCGCAGGCCAAGCTGCAGGACGGCGGCACCACCGGCACCGTCAACATCCTCACCCGCAAGCCGCTGGAATTTTCCAAGCAGATCACCGCTGAAGCCTCGATCGGCGCGGTGCGCTCGGACCAGGCCAAGTCGACCGACCCGCAGCTGTCGGGCCTGTTCAACTACAAGAACGACGACGGCACCTTCGGCGTGATGGTGCAGGGGTTCAGCCAGAAGCGTGAACTGCGTCGTGAAGCGCAGGAAATCCCGTCGGGCTTCTTCAAGATCGACCCGAACGGCACCGTAGCCAAGTCCAACCCGGACCTGGCCGGTGTCTATGCGCCCGCCCTGCTCGGCTCGACCTTGTTCGAGCAGACCCGCGAGCGCAAGGGTGGCCTGATCTCACTGCAGTTCAAGCCGGCCGACAATCTGACGCTGGGCCTGGAAGGCTTCAGTTCCAAGATGGAAGCCAACAACTACAACCGCAACTTCATGTTGTGGGGTAGCAAGATCATGGGCGACGACAAGGACGACGCCGGCGTGATCACCCGCCCGGGCCAGGCCCCGCTGCCAGGCTATGTGGTCAAGGATGGCGTGCTGACCAACGCCAACTTCGCAGGCGTCGCCGGTACGCCGTACGCGGTGTACGACATGATCTACCGCGAGGCCACCGCCAAGAGCAACTACATCACCCTCGATGCCGACTGGCAGATCAATGACAGCCTCAACGCCAAGTTCCAGGCCGGCAGCACCAAGGGCACCGGCACCACGCCGCGCCAGTTCATCGCGGAAGTGACAGTGGCTGACGGCGGCGGCGCCAACTGGACCACCCACGGCAACGGTTCGCCGGTGGACTGGAACGTCGGCGGCGACATCAGCCCGAACGGCGTGACCAGCTTCGGCACCTGGGGCAACCAGGAAGTCACTGCCGAAGACAAGGAAAAGTGGTTCACGGCGGACTTCAATCAGTACTTCAACGATGGCGGCGTGCTGAACTCGCTCGACTTCGGTGTGCGCTATGCCGACCACAAGCGCGAGGCGCTGTCGCCGGAAGGCGCAACGCCGGGCGCGATCTGGGACGCACTGAAGGGCGCCCCCACCGGCAGCTTCCCGGGTGGCTTCGCCGGCGGCATCGGCGGCAATTTCCCGCGCAACATCTGGTACTACACCCCCGGTGCGCTGAAGGACGCAGTGCTCAACAACTCCACCTGGCTGGCCGGCAATGACGGCCCGACCGGTCGCCACAACTATGGCGCCGAGTGGAAGGTTGCCGAGAAGAACTTCGCCGGCTATGTGCAGGCCAACTTCAGCGGCGACCGTTGGAGCGGCAACGTCGGCCTGCGCTACGTCAACATCAAGCAGGACATCGACACCTACCAGGCGGTCAGCGATATCGCCAACGCCGACGTCAGCAGCCTGTTCGGCAAATGGAAGGCGCTGTCGTTCGAAAACAAGCACGACCGCATCCTGCCCAGCGCGAACCTGAAGTTCGATCTGGCCGATGACCTGGTGTTCCGCTTCGCCGCGTCGCAGACCCAGACCCTGCCGGACTTCTCGGCACTGGGCGCATCGTCCTGGGGTTCGGACCTGACCAAGGTCGGCGGTGGCGGCAACCCGAAGCTGAAGCCGGTGCTGTCGACCAACTTCGATGCCAACCTGGAGTGGTACTTCATGCCGCGCGGCCTGGTGTCGCTGGGCGCGTACTCGATGAACCTGAAGGACTACGTGGCCTTCGGCACCCAGACCCAGATGCTGTACAGCGAGCTGAGCAACCAGCTGGAGGCCTACCAGGTCGCCGTGCCGGTCAACGCCGACGGCAAGGTCTACGGCATGGAGTTCGCCTACGAACAGCCGCTGGGTGAGAACTTCGGCCTGAACGCCAACTACACCTACGCCGACGGCAGCACCTCCCACACCTGGGAAGACGGCAGCAACAACCTGCTGGGTACCTCGAAGAACACCTACAACGTGGGTGCCTACTTCGAGAATGATACCTTCGGTGCGCGCGTCAGCTACACCTACCGTTCCTCGTTCCTGATCGGTCTGAAGGGCGCGAGCCCGTACTACCAGGATGATTTCGGCACACTGTCGCTGTCGCTCAGCTACAAGGCGACCGACTGGATGAGCGTGAGCTTCGATGCACTGAACCTCAACAACCCGACCCTGAAGTACTACCAGAGCGCCTCGATCCCGAGCGCGTTCTATGAGAACGGTCGCCAGTACTACCTCAACTTCCGCTTCAAGTACTGATCCAGCGGCGGCAACATCGCCGAGTCGTGCACGCACGCCGGGCCTGGTCATTCCGGGCCCGGCGTTTTTCATGTATAGCGTTCATCGCACCGTTCCAAGGAGTCGTACCGATGGTCAAGCCTTCCCGCGCCCGGATGCGCAGCGCAGTGCTGCTGGGCAGCCTGCTCGCCCTGTTGCCGGCACTGCCGGCACTTGCCGCCGACCCCACACCCGCCACTGAAGCACCCGGCCCCCTGCTGCGCGCCGACAGCCTGATGCTGATTCCTGCCCCGGCCAGCGTGCAGCGTGGCCAGGGCAGCGGCATCACCGTCCGCGCCGACACCGTGCTGCACGCCGAAGGCGAAGCCGCGCAGCGCGTCGCCACCCAGTTCGCCGACCTGCTGGCGCGCAGTGGCGGTCCGCGCCTTACGCCGGCCAAGGGCAAGACGGCAGCCCCCCCGGGCGGCATCCGCTTCCAGATCGTGCCCACCTTCCGTGACAGCGGCGAGAGCTACACGCTGGAAAGCACCGCGCAGGGCGTGGTGATCCAGGCCGGCAACGAAACCGGCCTGTTCTACGGCGCAACCACGCTTGCCCAGCTGGCCACGGGCGGAAGCAACGGCGTGCTTCCCGCAGTGCAGATCCAGGACGCGCCGCGCTTCAGCTGGCGCGGTTTCATGCTCGACTCGGCACGGCATTTCCAGAGCCTGGACGAGATCAAGCGCGTGCTCGATGCGATGGCCGCGCACAAGCTCAACACCTTCCATTGGCACCTGACCGATGACCAGGGTTGGCGCATGGAGATCAAGCGCTATCCGAAGCTGACCGAAGTGGGCAGCTGCCGCCTGCCGGCCGGCGACGGTGGCATCGATCCGGTCACTGGCAAGGAGCATCCGTATTGCGGCTTCTACACGCAGGACCAGATCCGCGAAGTGATCGCCTATGCCGCGAAGCTGCATATCCAGGTGATTCCGGAAATCGATGTGCCGGGGCACGCGACCGCAGCGATTGCCGCGTACCCGGAACTGGGTTCGATCAATACCCCGCTGAAGCCGATCAGCGAATGGGGCGTGTTCCCGAACCTGTTCAACGTGGAAGACAGCACCGTCACCTTCCTTGAGAACGTCCTGGAGGAAGTGATCGAACTGTTCCCGGCCAAGTACGTGCACGTGGGTGGCGACGAGGCGGTGAAGGACCAGTGGCAAGCCTCGAAGCAGGTGCAGCAGCGCATGCGTGCACTGGGCATCAAGGATGAAATGGCCATGCAGAGCCACATCATCAAGCGCCTGGAGACCTTCTTGGAGAAGCACGACCGGCGCCTGATCGGGTGGGACGAAATCCTCGAAGGCGGCCTGCCACCGCAGGCCACGGTGATGTCGTGGCAGGGCACCGAAGGTGGCCTGGCCGCGGCCAGTGCTGGCCATGACGTGGTCATGTCGCCGGTGGGCTACCTCTATCTGGATTACCTGCAGACGGCCTCGCCGAACGAACCGCCGGGCCGCCCGGCCCAGGTCAACCTCGGCAAGCTGTACAACTACGAGCCGGTGCCGGCCGAGCTGGCGACCGACAAGCGCCAGCACATTCTCGGTCTGCAGGCCAACATGTTCACCGAGCACACGCGCACCTACGCACGCCTGCAGCACAACCTGTTCCCGCGCCTGGCCGCAGTGGCCGAGACCGGCTGGAGCACGCCGGAACATCGCGACTTCCGCGATTTCCTCGCGCGCCTGCCCGCGCAGCTGCAGCGCTACCGCGCCTGGGGCCTGGCCTACGCGCAGACCCCGTTCGAAGTGGGCGTGGACTACACCAACAACCGCGCCGCCAACACGGTGACCGTGTCGCTGGCCAATCCGCTGGGCTATGAAGTGCGCTACAGCACCGATGGCCAGCCGGTGACCGCGCAGTCGCCGCTGTACCAGCAGCCGCTGACCGCGCAGCTGCCCGCTACCGTGCAGGCCGCCGCGTTCTACCAGGGCCAGATGCTGACGGCGAAGCCGACGGTCGCGGCGTTCAGCGCACAATCGCTGCTCAGCCGCCGCAGCGATGAGCTGCTCAGCTGCGTGGGCAAGAAGGGGCTGGTGCTGCGCCTGGAGGACGATGGCCCGCGCGAAGGAAACCGCGCGGTGTTCAACGTGGATATCTTCCAGCCCTGCTGGCGCTGGCCGCAGGCGCAGCTGGACGGCGTCGGCAGCGTGGAAGTCCGTGCCGGGCGCATCCCCTATTACTTCCAGCTGGCCCACGACGAGCCGAAGCGTCGCTTCGAAAAAGCGAGGCGCGCGCATGGGGAGATGCTGGTGCGTCGTGGCGACTGCAGCGGCAAGGTGCTGGCGGAAGTGCCGTTGCCGGCCAAGCCGGATGCCGATGGCTTCGTGACCCTGCGTGCAACGCTGCCGAAGGGAATCCAGGGCACCGGTGACCTGTGCATCAACTTCACCGGCGACACGCGCCCGGCGATGTGGGTGCTGGATGAGGTCAGGCTGGGGAAGTGACCCCAGGCCTGTCCTGGCGCAATCGATCCACGCATGGCGTGGATCTACTGTGGAGCCGAGCCCATGCTGGGCTGCCTTTGGGAGGAAGCCGAGCATGGGCTCGGCTCTACAGGAACCTTACCCGCGCCAGCGCAGCAGCAGGTCGCGCAGCGGGGTCAGTGCGGTGGCCATGCCGGCGAGCACACCGATCGTGTTGGCGATGGCATCCATCGGGTCGGCGGTGCGGTTGCTGGTCAGCGCGCCCTGTGCGAACTCGATCCCGATGCCCATCAGCACCAGACCCACACCGACCCACAGCAGCGGACGTCCGCGCCGGTACAGCTGCACCGCGCTGCCGGCCAGGATGAAATAGGCGAGGAAGTGCTCGCCCTTGTCGCTGTTTTCCGGCAACGGAATCGGCGGCGGTGGGATCAGGCAGACCACGATCACCAGCAGCACCGCTGTCGCCCACAGTACGGTCCACAACCGTGGCCGACGCAGCGGCTTGATCACCGGCAACGCCGTGCTCACAGGCGCCAGCTCAGGTCACCCAGCTCGAAGGCCGGTTCGAAGTCGACGCCACGCTGCAGGCCGATGGCCTGGAAGCGCTCGCCCATCTCGGTCGGCAGGGTCAGCTTCTTCACCTGGTCGCGCAGCTGGATGCGGCCGACTTCATCGGTGCGCTCCTCGGCCAGCAGCAGCACCTGGTCCAGGCCGTTGCCGAGCAGGAAGCTGGCCTGGCTGCAGTAGCCGGCCAGCTCGAAACCGCCGTGCATGCCGGCCTCGGCCATCGCGGTGAAATCCACCGACGCGGTGATGTCCTGCAGGCCCGGCCAGCGGTGCACGTCGTTGTGCACGTGGTGGCGGTAGAACGCGCGCACGGTGCCCTCATCGCGGTCGTGCTGGTAGAACTCGCTGCGACTGTAGCCGTAGTCGACGAACAGCATCGCACCACGCTGCATGCCACCAGCCACCGCCTGCAGCCAGTACGGCAGCTGCGGCAACACTTCGGAACGGTAGCCCTCGGCGAAAGGCTTTTCCAGGTAGCGCTCGATATGGCGCACCGCACCGTTGAGCAGGATGTCGGCCGGCTGCGCGCCACGGATGAAATTGCCTTCGGCGTCCAGCTCGACGGTTTCCTCGTAGACCTCGCCATCGCGGATCAGGAAGCGCGGGGTCGGCAGCGCGTCGATCACCTCGTTGGCGAACACCACGCCTTCCCAGTCCTCGTCGAACGGGCGGTCGACCCAGTCCACGCGCGCGGCCAGCTCGGCCGGCAGGTTCTGCTGCAGGCGCTGCTGCTGGCGCTCGCGCAGGTCGGCACTGGGTTCGAGGATGGCGTAGCGCGACGGCAGCGCGTCCAGCTCGGCCAGGCGCAGCAGCACGGCCTCGGCGAAGGCGCCGGTGCCGCCGCCCAGCTCCAGCATCCGCGCCTGCGCGCCGAGCTGGGCGAACACCGGTGCCAGCGCATTGGCTACGCTGCCGGCAAACAGGCTGCCGAGCTCGGGCGCGGTGGTGAAGTCACCGCTGCCACCGAACTTGCTGGCGCCGGCGCTGTAATAGCCCCAGCCGGGGGTGTACAGGCACAGCTCCATGAAGCGCGAGAAGGGCATGGCCCCGCCCTGCGCGAGGATTTCAGCACGCAGGGCGGCCGCCAGCTGGTCGCTGTGGGCCAGGGCATCGGCTTCGGGCAGGGGGAAGGTGGGCTGCATGGCGTGTTCGAATGCGGTGACAATGTGCACAGGATAGCTGAGCCTTGGAGGACCCTCGATGAGCGATACCCACCCCGTGGTCCTGATCACCGGCAGCGCGCGCCGGATCGGCGCGGCCATCGCCCGCCAGTTCCACGCCTGTGGCTGGTCGGTGGTACTGCATGCCAACACCTCCAGCGCCGAACTGCAGCAGGCCGCGTTCGATTTCGACAATGTGCGGCCGGGCAGCGTGCTGGCCCTGAAGGCCGACCTGCGTGACGCCGACGCCCTGCCCGACCTGGTGGAACAGGCCGTTACCCACTTCGGCCGCCTGGACGCGCTGGTCAACAACGCCTCCAACTTCTTCCCCACCCCGCTCGGCCAGGTCACCGCCGAGGCGATGGACGCACTGTATGCAGTCAATGCACGTGCGCCGCTGCTGCTGTCACAAGCGGCGGCGCCCTACCTGCGCCGCCAGCAGGGCTGCATCGTCAATTTGACCGACCTGCACGGCACCCATCCGATGCGCGACCACATCGCCTACACCATGGCCAAGGCCGCGCTGGAGATGGCCACCCGCGCACTGGCACTGGAGCTGGCGCCGAAGGTGCGGGTCAACGCGGTGGCGCCGGGTGCGATCCTGTGGCCGGAACAGGGCAAGGACGATTTCGCGCGCGAGGCGCTGCTGGCGCGCACGCCGCTGGCGCGGATCGGCACGGTCGAGGAGATCGCCGAAGCGGTGTACTGGCTGGTGGCCGAAGCCAGCTTCGTCACCGGCCACACCCTGCGCGTGGATGGTGGGCGCACCGTCAGCTGAAATGTTGCCGGCCAGCGGCACTACAGGTAGTGCCGGCCGCTGGCCGGCAACCCCATCATTCCAGGTCCACCACCTCGAACGCCTCGCCAAACTGCGCGTGCGCCCGCCACAGCGTGGCCAGGTCCTGCCCGCTGACCGGGTCGATGAAGCCCGGCGCGATGTCCGCCAGCGGCTTCAGCACGAAGGCATGCTTCAGTTCTGGGCGCGGAATGCGCAGGTGGCCGGGGCCTTCCACCACCAGGTCGCCGTAGAACACCACGTCGATGTCCAGGGTCCGGTCGGAGAAGCGCGGCCCGCTGCGATCGCGGCCGTGCGCATCTTCCAGCGCATGCAGCCAGTCGTCCAGTTCCTGCAGCGGCAGATCGGTCTCGATCGCCACCGCATTGTTGAGGAAGGCCGGGCCATCGAAGCCGACCGCGGCAGTACGGTAGGCGGGTGACACCTGCAGTGCGCCAAAGCGCTCACGCAGGGCCGTCACCGCGGCGTGGAGGTAGCGGCGGGGCTGGACGTTGCTGCCCAGGCTCAGGAGCACGGTGGTCATGCGGTTCAGGTGACGGCACTTGGGGGGGGCGTGGACATGCCGTCGTCACGGCGGCCTGCCTACAATCCGGGACGCACATGATAGGGCACCGACATGACCTATTGCGTTGGAATCGAGGTGGACGAGGGCCTGGTCTTCGCTGCCGACACCCGAACCAATGCCTCGCTGGACGATGTGCGCGTGCATCGCAAGCTGCACGTGTTCGAATATCCCGGCCAGGCAGCCTACGTGCTGATGGCGGCTGGCAACCTGGCCACCACCCAGCTGCTGGTGTCGCGCCTGGGCCGCGACGCCGCAGAGCGGCGCGTGCCCAACCTGCGCGACATGACCCACCTGTTCGAAGCCGCCGCGTATGTGGGTCAGCTGCTGGTGGACAGCCAGGTGCACAGCAGCCACAGCGAACACGGCCATGACGGGGTCAACACCCAGGCCACGCTGATCTTCGGCGGCCAGATCGCCGGCGAGCGGCCCGGGCTGTACATGATCTACCCGCTCGGCAACGCCATTGCCGCCTCGCCGGAGACGCCCTACCTGCAGATCGGTGAATCCAAGTACGGCAAGCCGATCCTGGATCGCATCCTCAGCCCGACCACGCGGCTGGAGGACGCCGCGCGCACGGCCATCGTCTCGCTGGACTCCACCATCCGGTCCAACCTGTCGGTGGGCCTGCCGATCGACCTGGCGCTGCTGCGCGACGGTGAACTGCGTATCGGTCGGCAACTGCGGCTGGGCGCGGATTCAGCGCTGTATGCCGATATCCACCAGAACTGGTCACGGCGCCTGGAACAGGCGGTGGACGCCCTGCCGCGGTTCCCCTGGGAAACCGACGAACAGTAGTGCCGGCCGCTGGCCGGCGACCGCGTTGATACCAGCACACAGGGATGCCGGCCAGCGGCCGGCGCTACCGGGGCATCAGCCCAGCGCTTCTGCCACGGCGCGGAATACCTGCTGCATCTGCAGCGGCTTGTGCAGTACATGCACCTCCACTCCGGCCGGGAAGGCGTCGGCCGAGACCGGCACCGCAGGGTCTTCCAGCACCAGCGCCGGGCCGCGGTAACCGAGCGCAGCCATCTCGCCCAGCAGCTGGCTGGCCGGCAGCAGCTTGGAGCCGGCATCGGCAATCACCAGCGCCGGCATTGCCTCCTGCTGCATCCAGCGCAGCGCCGCCGGGCCATCGGAGGCCAACTGCAGCTGGTAGCCCTGGCTGGACAGCGCGTTGCCGAGCAGCGACAGGCGCGTGGCTTCCCCATCGACCACCAGGATCGACTGGCCGCTGCCCAAGGCCACCAGCTGTTCGATCGGCTCGCTGCCGTCGATGATCTCGTGCATCGGCAGGCGCAGTTCGAAGCAGGTGCCCTGTCCCGGCTGGCTGCTGACATGGATGCTGCCACCAGCGCCCTCAACAATGCGCTTGCAGGAGATCAGGCCCAGGCCAGTGCCATCTGCCTTGGTGGTGAAGAATGGATTGAACAGGTGCGACAGCGTGTCCGCATCCATGCCAATGCCTTCATCGGCAACGCAGATACGCATCCAGTCCACGCCATCGCGCTGGCCGGCATGGCTGGCGGTCAGGCTCAGTCGGCCGCCGTTGGGCATCGCCTGGATCGCATTGAGTGCCAGGTTCAGCATGACCTGCTGCAGTTCGGTGTAGTTGGCATCCACTACCAGGCCTTCGTCCTGCACCTGCAGTTCCAGGCGCACGGCATCGGGCACGTTGCTGCGCAACAGCAGGGCCACCGCATCGAACAGGCCCTTGATCTCGATACGCTCGCTCGGCTTGCGCGAACCGCGCACGAACGACAGCATCGATTCGGCCATCTCGTGGCCGCGGCGGCCACACTCGGCGATGACGTCGGCCAGGTGGTGCAACTGCGGATCGTCGGTACGCGCCTTCAACAGGTCCGGCATGATCAGCAGCGGCTGCAGGATGTTGCGCAGGTCATGGCTGAGGCCGGCGGCGAGCAGCGACAGGCTTTCCAGGCGCTGCGCGCGCATCAGTTCGGTCTCCACCCGTGCGCGCTCTACGGCGCTGCGGGCATCGCGGATCGCACGCGCCACCGCCGACGGCAGGCGCGCCGGCTGGTGCTTGATGATGTAATCGTTGGCGCCTTTCTGCAGCGCCGCCACCGCGTTCTCCTCACCCATGGTGCCGGAGACGAAGATGAAAGGGACTTCCGGCGCCGTCTCGCGCACGATGCGCAGCGCATCATCACCGGAAAACCCCGGCATGCTCAGGTCGGACAGCACGATGTCCGGCTGGAACGCGGCCAGTGCCTGGCGCAGCTCCGCCTCGCTCTCGACGCGTTCGAAACGAGCGTCCAGGCCCGCATCGAGCATCTGTTCGGACATCAGCTCGGCATCTTCCGGTGAGTCCTCCACCAGCAGGATGCGCAGCGCCCCCAGGGCAGGACCGGTCAGGGGCATGGGCTCACTCGAGTTCCGGTGCCTGGTTGATCAACGCCCAGAACTTGCCCAGGGTCTGCACCGCACCGAAGAACTGGTCCACGTCCACCGGCTTGACCACGTAGGCATTGACCCCCATGTCCCAGCTGCGGGCCAAATCACTTTCCTCGCGCGAGGACGACAGGATCACCACCGGCAGGCGCTTGAGTTCTTCGTGCTCGCGGATCTGCCGCAGCACTTCCAGGCCGTCCATGCGCGGCATCTTGATGTCCAGCAGCAGCACCGCCGGCAGGCCTTCCTCGCGGTTGGCGAAGGCGCCGCGGCGCAGCAGGTAGTCCATCACTTCCACGCCATCCTCGACGTGCACGATGGGATTGGCCAGACGCGCCTCTTCCAGGGCGTCGATCGCCATTTCGGCATCGGCCGGGCTGTCTTCGGCGAGAAGAATGGTGCGCAGAGTCGTCATGCAGAGGGACCTTGTTTGTCCGCGTCGGTCGCGGGGGGCAGGTAGAAGTGGAAGGTGGCGCCGACGTCCGGTTCGGCCTCGGCCCAGATACGGCCGCCATGGCGGGTGAGCACGCGACGGACGCTGGCCAGGCCGATACCGGTTCCGGGGTAGTCGCTGGCCTTGTGCAGGCGCTGGAACACACCGAACAGCTTTCCGGCATAGGCCATGTCAAAGCCTGCACCATTGTCGCTGACCGTGAACTGATGGCCGCCGTCGGGCTGGGGCTGGTAATCCACGCGGATCTTCGCCGGTTCGCGGTTGCCCGAGTACTTCACCGCGTTGCCAAGCAGGTTCAGCCAGACCTGGCGGATCATGTTCTCGTCACCCACCACGATCGGCAGCGGCGCGATGTTCCACTCCACCTGGTGCACGTGGCCGCTGGCCTCAGCCTCGGCCTGCAGATTGGAATCGAGCATGGCGCGGGTATCGGCCACCAGCGACTGCATGTCCACCGCCTGGTGCCGCATTGCCGCACGGCCCAGCCGCGAATAGACCAGCAGGTCGTCGATCAGCGCGGCCATGCGCCGCGCCGAACTGGAGATCACTTCCAGGTAATGGCGGCTCTTGTCATCGGCCGCATCGCCGAGATGGCGCGACAGCTTGTCGGAGAATCCAGCCACGTGGCGCAGCGGCGCCCGCAGATCGTGCGAGACCGAGTAACTGAAGGCTTCCAGTTCCCTGTTGACCTCGGACACCTGTGCAACCTTGCCTTCCAGCTGGCGGTTCAGTTCCTCCACACGCAGCTGCACCGCACGCTGCACGGTGACGTCGCTGACCGTGAGCAACACCACTTCGTCATCGGTGTCCGGCAGCGGCATGCGCCGGGCGTTGAGCAGCATGTAGCGCACCAAGCCATCGGCGGTGCGCTGTTCATGCTCGAAGTCCCAGAGTTCCCGGCCGCGCAGCAGCACATCGGACAGTCGCTGGCGCATCACCGGGTCTTGCCACGCACCGTTGCCGACGTTATCCAGCAACAGGCCCTCGGCGCGCTCATCCTGCAGACCATACAGCTCGGCGAAAGCAGGATTGTGCAGCTGCACGCGCAGATCGCGGTCGAGAAGCACGATCGGCTCGCGCACCGTCTGCAGCACCGACGCTGCACGCGCGGCCGAACGCAATGACTGCCGCTCGGCGTGCAGGCGGCGGCCGATCTGCCGCTGCAGCAGCCACAGCACCAGGCCGAGCAACGCCAGCTGGACCACCAGCGAACTCCACGACACCAACTCGGTCTGCTTGCGCTGGCGGGCGGCCTGCTCAGCGCGCTGTGCCAGCAGCTTCTGCTCGCTGGCCTGCAGTTCCTCCACCAGCCCGCGGATCGGATAACGCGTACTCAGGTCCTGCACCAGCTCGCGCTGGTCACTGTTGGGCTCTGACTTTGCCAGTTCGCGGGCAAGCGCCATGCGCCCTTCCAGCATCGACTCGATGCGGCCGATGCGGATCAGCTGCTCAGGATTGTCGCGGGTCATCCGGCCCAGTTCAGCCAGGCGACCGGGAAGTTCATTGGCTTTGGCCATGCGCTCGCGCAGGCCAGGCGCGTCCACGCCCTTGGACAGGGTCAGCGCGGCCGATTCGACATCGCGTACATCGGCCTGCAGCTGCTGCAAGGCCACGCCGACAGCCTGGGTATGATTGACCCAGGCCATCGCATCTTCGCTGTCCTGCTGCAGGTGGCGCAGTGTCAACCACGGCACCACGATGATCGCTGCGGCGGCCAGCGCCAAGGCGGGCATCCGCCAGCGGTCCCAGATGTCATCACTGAAAACCAGCGCCATAGTTCCTCATCAACACGGCCGCAAAGCATGGGCCGTACCCGGCCCCAGTGCGGCGGAACCGGCAATATAGCGCAGGCGGGTCAAAACTCTGGAGTTTCCAGCGCCGCTGGCTGAACGGCTGGTACTTCGGCGCTGTACGGCCGAGCCCACGGTCGGCTGGAACCCAACGGCAGCCGAGCACGGCTCGGCGTCACACGGGAGTGGGCGCCCCATACCGGGACGCCCACTCCGCCAGGTCAGCGCTTGGCAGCAGTGCTGACCTTCAGTGCAGCGGCATCGACGCGGGTCACGCCCTTGATGCCCTTGGCAGTGGCAACCGCCTTGTCCTTCTCGGCCTGGGAGGCCACCGCGCCGCTCAGGCTGACAACGCCGTTCACGGTTTCCACCTTGATCTCCGTGCCCGGAACGTTGCTGCTGGCCAGCAGGTCGGCCTTCACCTTGGTGGTGATCCAGGTATCGGTCACAGGCTCATTGGAGTCATGGCGATCAGCATGCGTGGCCGGATGGCTGCTGGTCGGCGGGCTCTTGGCAGCGGGATCCTTGGCAAATGCAGCCGAGGAGGACAGCGCCAGGCCCAGCGTCAAGGCAGAAGCAATCAGTGTGCGGGAGGTATTGCTCATCGTGTCGTACTCCTTCGGGATGTGCTGCCAGTCTGGACAAGCCGCCGTAGAGCAGGCGTGGCGCTGCGGTCATGCCGCCGTGAATCGAACTGTTTCCTGGGGCAACGGTTCAGTTTGGCCTGCCACCACCCGTCGTATACCCTGCCCTTCCCAAAGCCGGAGCTCTGCCATGCGCCCCGACCTGCAACTGGCCCTGATCGGCTACGGCCTCGCCGGCCGCGTCTTCCATGCGCCGCTGATCCAGCACACACCCGGGCTGGCGCTGCACAGCATCGTCAGTTCGCAGCGCGACACATTGCTGCGCGCGTTCAGCGACGTGCACGTGCGTGCGATGCCGCAGGACGTGTTCGACGATCCGGCCGTGGACGCGGTGGTGATTGCCACACCGAACGCGCAGCACGCGCCGCTTGCAATCGCGGCGCTGGCCGCGGGCAAGCACGTGCTGGTCGACAAGCCGTTTGCGCTGGATGTCGCTGAAGCCGAAGCGGTACTGGCTGCGGCACGCAGCGCCGGCCGCATCGCCACCGTGTTCCAGAACCGGCGCTTCGATGCGGATTTCCTCACCCTGCAGGCGCTGCTGGCCGAAGGCGCACTGGGCGACGTGGCCGAGTGCCATGCGCATTTCGACCGTTACCGGCCGCAGGTGCGCGATCGCTGGCGCGAGCAGGACGGGCCCGGTAGTGGCCTGTGGTACGACCTGGGTCCGCATCTGCTGGACCAGATGCTGGTGCTGTTCGGCTGGCCCGAGGCGATCGATGCGGATCTTGCCGTGCTGCGCCAAGGCGGCAGCGGCATCGATTACTTCCACGCCGTGCTGCACTACCCGCGGCATCGCGCGATTCTCCATTCCGGTTCATTGGTCGCGGCACAGACCCCGCACTTCAGCGTGCATGGCAGCAAGGCAAGCTGGATCAAGCACGGCCTGGACGTGCAGGAGGCGCAGCTGCGCCGCAGTGTGGCACCCGGTGCGCCAGGCTGGGGTATCGATCCGCGGCATGGTGAGCTGGTGCGCTGCGATGCCGAAGACAACGTGCAGCGCACGACGGTGGACAACCTGCCTGGCGACTACCGGCGGCTGTATGCGCAGTTCGCCGCGGCGATGCACGGCGACGGCGAAGCTACGGTCAGCCCGGTGCAGGCACTGCAGTTGATGCGGTTGCTGCAGGCGGGCATGGACAGTGCCCAGCAAGGGCGGCGGATCGAACTGGGGTGACCGGCAGGGCTGCGCCCTGCACCCGCCGAGGCAACGTCAACGTCGGAAGCCAAGGCGTGCATTCCGTGGGAGGGCGGGGTGGGTCGGGTTGCGGGGGACGCCGTAAATCCGTCCCTGGAGGCTTGGCCGCGGCATCCATGCCGCAGACACCCCCGCAACCGCCCCCACCCGGCCTTCGACACTTTCCCGCGATCTGCCAGTAGGTCCACGCCACGCGTGGATGACGTGCAAACAATCGGAAAATGCTTTTGTAGAGTCGAGCCATGCTCGACTGCCCCTGGCGCCATGGGGGTCAGCGCCCTTTCCTGCGGAAAGGGGTCCGACGCCGATTGCTTACGACTTCTTGATGGCGTGCCCACCGAACTCGTTGCGCATCGCCGACAGCAGGCGGTCGGTGAACGAGTTGGATTCGCGCGAACGCAGGCGTTCCAGCAGCGACAAGGTGATCACCGGGGCGGGCACGTCCAGCGCGATGGCTTCGGCGACGGTCCAGCGGCCTTCACCGGAATCCTCCACATACGGCGCGATGCCATCCAGCGACGGATTGCGCTTGAGTGCTTCGGTGCTCAGGTCCAGCAGCCACGAACGCACCACGCTGCCGTGCCGCCAGACTTCGGCCACCTGGGCAAGGTCCAGCTCCATCTCCTGCTTGCGCTCCATCAGCGCGAAGCCTTCGGCGTAAGCCTGCATCATTCCGTACTCGATACCGTTGTGCACCATTTTGGTGAAGTGGCCAGCGCCGGATGGGCCGACACGCGCCCAGCCGCGGTCCTCGGCCGGTGCCAGCGTACGCAGCAGCGGCGCGATCTGCTCCACCACCGGCGCTTCGCCACCGACCATCAGGCTGTAGCCTTCCTGCAGGCCCCACACGCCACCGCTGGTGCCGCAGTCGACGTAGCCCAGGTCGTCCTCGGCCAGCGCCTTGGCGCGGCGGATCGAGTCCTGGTAGTTGGAGTTGCCGCCGTCGATGACGATGTCACCCTCGGCCAGGTGCGGGGTCAGCTGGCCCAGGGTCTGGTCGACGGTTTCGCCGGCGGGCACCATCAGCCACACCACGCGCGGCACCGGCAGCGCGGCCACGGCGGCGGCCAGCGAATCAACCACCTCCAGGCCGGCCTCGGCGGCGCGCTGGCGGGCGCCTTCGCCCGGGTCGTAGCCGACCACGCGGTGGCCGCCGCGGTGCAGGCGCTGGGCCATGTTGGCGCCCATGCGGCCGAGGCCGATCATTGCAATATCCATTGTTTCACCTTCAGTTGGGGTCTAGGGTCAGGCTGCCTGGCCTGCCGGTAGCCGCGCAGTGGCGCAGCTGCGCCTCGCGCCAACGCCGGTAGAGCGTGGTATGCAGATTGTGCACCGCCAGGTCGATCGAAAAGGGGGTTCGCGGGTTGCGGTCGAGCAGGCGGGCGATGTGGTAGCCGATGGGACGTATACCGCGCGGATGCACATAGATCACGAACTGCTGGTAGAACGGATCGTCCAGCAGGCGGTCCATGCGTGCCAGCGTGGCGTGGTAGCGCGGCGCAAGCGCCGCGCGCACCTCAGGGTCGCGCTCGAACAGCAGGCGTTCGAAGTAGCGCTGGCCGGTGCGCGGGATGTCCTGCGCGAGTTTCCATAGTTCGACGTTGCGCTGGTCGTACCAGGCCAGGCCGCCATGCGTGGCCAGCGCCCGCGCAGCGTCCTCGCCCACGTCGACCACCACGAAGTTCTCGGCCTGGTTGCTCAGGTCGTCCAGCGTGGCCTTGTCGTATGCATGCTCGATGAAACCAGGCACACCGACGAACGCCTGGCGCCCCATCGCCGAGGTACGCACTGCCTTGCCATCGGCGAAGAAATCGCCGGCATGCGCGCCAAGCAGGATGCTGTCGGTCCCATGCAGGGCGAGAAAGGTGCCGATCGACAGCTCATCCGCAGAGAACTCCGTATCGAAGGCAGCATCGCCATACAGCTCGCGCTGGGTGGCCAGCTGCGCGACCTGGCGGCCGACACCGCATTCGGCACGCACGGCGCCGTTGTAGAACGCCTGCAGCGCCTTGCTGTTGCCCGCGCTGGGAACGAAACCGCGGCCAAGACTGTGCGTACGCTGCCAGCCTTGAGCGCGCGGGCCCTGCAGGCCGAAACCGATCCAGCCCATCTGCAGGCCGAAGAAGCGGAAGCGGGTGTTGGCCTGCAATGCCGATGCGGCGCGTTGCGTGGCCGCCCCCAGCTGGAACGCATAGGCGCAGATCGTGGCCGGATCGTCCAGCAACTGCTGCAGCAGCGCCTGGCGTGCAGCAGCGGGCATGTGCGCCGGCCAGCGCACGTGCAGATCGCCTGCTGCCTGCGCCTCGGCCAGCGACGCACGGGTGCACACCGCACCACCATGCACCTGCGGCTCCTTCAGCGCGGCCTCGTCGAAGCGCCAGCCCAGCCGCAGCAGCAGCCCCTGGGCGCAGTCGCCGGCTGTGGCCGCCACGCCCATCACAGGCGCGAGCAACAGGGCCGCGCCCATCAGCCAGCCGTGCACGTTCACCCTTGGTCCGTGCGGACCGGCGCGGGCTCAGGAACTGCTGCGGGTGGTGGCGGCGGTGGCGTGCCCGCAGCCTGTGGCAGGTACTGCTGCAGGCGCTGGAAGAAACGGCGATAGAAATCGGCGTCGGTAACCGTGCTGCTCGCCACTTTCACCAGCGAATCGTCATTGCTGCCGAACGGCAGTGACACCGAGCCCAGTGCACCGACGCCGACACTGGCGGACGTCGGGCTCTTCTTCAACGCATAACGGTCCTGCACGGCGCTTACGAACACCAACGCCTGGTCGCCCCGGGGCGCACAGGAGATGCGCAGCACCAGCTGCTCATGGTCGTCTTCGCGCGGCTGGAAGTTCTTGTTGCCTTCCACCTGTGCGTCATCGGCACGGGCGATGGCGTACCCCTGGCTGAGCAGGGTGCGCCGCGCCGCTTCACAGGCATCGCCGGGGCGGCCATCGACGGTACGCGAGAACGTGTCGCCCGAATCGAAGGATTCGCGCAGCAGCGTGCTGTCGGCGGCACGGCCACCACAGGCCGACAGGATCAGGGCGCTGCCAAGCGCCACAACAGCACTGGAAACGAGGGAGGACCGCATGGGTGCTCCTGCGAGGACGGTACCGGCAAGGGTAGCCCCGTTGCTGTGTGCGGCAGGTCGAAAGCACCCGCGTCAGGCGGCCCCGTTTGCAGCCGGTTCATGCACGAAAAAAGGGACGGAGGGGATCAAGTCGTTCGTGGCACAAGCGACGTAATCCCCTCCATCTCCTTTTCAAGCAGAAGGGCCGGCAATGCCGGCCCTCGGGTATCACATGCCGTGTCCGGCTCAGTCCGCCCAGCGACCGGCGCCGGTCGACTGCGGCAGCACCTGTGCCGACAGCGGGCGGTCGTTGGCAAGCAGGTTCACCGCATCGGCCAGGATGGACGCCGACTCGCGCAGCAGCGGGTCCGGGCGCTTCTCGGCCGCCTTCTCGCGCGCGGCGTCCTTGACGATGTCGCGCTCGTTGCCCGTCAGGCCGTCATCGCTGCTGTCATCGGCCAGCGGGTCCAGGGCCAGGCCCAGCTCCTTGCGCTGCAGCTGGCGTTCCTTGCGCTGGGCGTCCTGGCGCTCACGCTCGGCGCGGCGGGTGGCCTCGTTGAGCGAGATGTACTTCTTGGCCGCCTCGGTGCGGAACTGTTCCACGTCCTCGTTCCACCACTGGAACTCCTTGTCGGTGGCGATGCGTGCGTCGTGGCGGGTTTCCAGCTTCGGCAGCAGCGGCGCGAAGTTGCCGTACTGGGTGTGCGGCACGGCGGCGATGCGGGTCCACGGCAAGGCGTTGTCGTAGGTGCTCTCGCCGAACTCGGTGGCGTCGACACTGGCCGGGAAGGCCAGGTCGGGCACCACGCCCTTGTGCTGGGTGCTGCTGCCGCTGATGCGGAAGAACTGGGCGATGGTCAGCTTGACCTGGCCAAAGCGCTGGGTCTCGCCGCTCGGCCAACGGTCGAGGTCGACGATGTTCTGAACGGTGCCCTTGCCGAAGCTGGTTTCACCGATCACCAGGCCACGACCGTAGTCCTGGATGGCACCAGCGAAAATTTCCGAGGCCGAGGCCGAACCGCGGTTGATCAGCACCGCCAGCGGGCCATCCCACGCCACGCTCTGGTTGCGGTCGCTGTTGACGGTGACGCGGCCACCAGACTCGCGCACCTGCACCACCGGGCCCTGCTCGATGAACAGGCCGGTCAGTTCGATGGCTTCATCCAGCGAACCGCCGCCGTTGTTGCGCAGGTCCAGCACCACGCCGTCCAGCTTGTCGTTCTTGAAGCCGGCCAGCAGCTTGGCCACGTCGCGGGTGGCCGAGGCGTAGTCGGCCGCATTGCGGCGACGGCCTTCGAAGTCCTGGTAGAAGGTCGGCAGCTTGATCACGCCGATCCTGCGTGCCGGCTCGCCATTGGCGGCCGGGATGGTCATGGTCTCTCCCTTCGCGGCCTGTTCGGCCAGGCGCACCTTCTGGCGGGTCAGCACCAGGGTGTGGTGCTTGCCGTCGGCACCCTCGGCGGCCGGAATGAATTCCAGCTTCACCTGGGTATCCTTGGCACCGCGGATCTTGGCCACGACGTCGTCGATGCGCCAGCCGATCACGTCCTCGACCAGGCCGGACTTGCCCTGGCCGACGCCGACGATGCGGTCACCCGGCTTCAGCGTGCCATCCACTGCAGCCGGGCCACCGGCAATGATCTCGCGGATGACCACCATGTCGTCCTGCCGCTGCAGCTGCGCACCGATGCCTTCCAGCGAAAGCGACATCGCCTGGTTGAAGTTCTCGGCGGTGCGCGGGGTGAAGTAGTCGGTGTGCGGATCGACAGCGCTGGTGTAGGCGTTCATGAAGAACTGGAAGACATCCTCGCCCTTCAGCTCGTTGACCGACTTTTCAAGCGTGGCATAGCGCTTGTCCAGCGTCTTGCGGATGTCATCGGGCTTCTTGCCGGCCAGCTTAAGGCGCAGCCAGTCATTCTTCACCGACTTGCGCCACAGCTCATCCAGCTCGGCGCTGCTGGCGGCCCACGGCACCTTCTTGCGGTCGTACTCGAAGCGCTCGTCGGTGGTGAAGTCCGGTTCCTGCTTGAGCAGCTTGCGCGCGTAGGCCACGCGCTCGCCGACGCGCTGCTTGTAGACCGCAAACACCTGGAATGCCGGCTCCAGCTCGCCGCCGCGAATGGCGGAGGAAATGTTGGCTTCGAACGGCGCAAAGCGCGCCACGTCGGCCTGGGTGAAGTACTGCTTGCCTCCGTCCAGCGTCTCCAGGTAGCGCTTGAACACGTCCTTGGACGTGGCCTCGTCCAGCGCGCGCGGGCGGTAGGCATAACGGCTGTCGGACAGTAGGCCGTACACCAGCTTGGAGGTGGTCACCTGATCGGCGGTTACCGCAGCGGGCAATGCCGGCGAGTCGGCCTTGGCCGCCAGCGCCAGCGGCGCCACCAGCGCCAGGGCCATCAGGAATGCGGGGGCTTTGAATTTCATTGACGTGCTCGAAGGCGCCTTGCCAAGGGGGAGACTGCGGGGTGTTAAGACACCACGACAGTGCCGAAAGTTGCCGGGTTTGTCACCCGGCCGCGCTCGGTGGAAAACCAGCCTAGCCGGGCCGGTGTAGCAAATTGTGAATGCATGTAGAGCCGAGCCCATGCTCGGCTGGCCGGCAGCAAGCAGCCGAGCATGGGCTGGGCTCTACGGCAGGCAGAGGTGTGCGGACCAACGGTCCGCACCCAAGGAGAAGTAGCTCTCACCCACCGGCAGGGTGTCAGGAAATGCCGGCGCCCTTGGCCTGGACGTCGGCGTGGTACGACGAGCGCACCATCGGGCCGGAGGCCACGTGGCTGAATCCCAGCTCGTAGCCGTAGTCCTCCAGCGCCTTGTAGTCCTCGGGAGTCCAGTACTTCAGCACCGGGTGGTGATGCGCGGTCGGCTGCAGGTACTGGCCGATGGTGATCATGTCCACATCGTGCGCGCGCAGGTCGCGCATGGTGGCCTTGATCTGTTCGAAGTCTTCGCCCAGGCCCAGCATGATGCCGCTCTTGGTCGGCACGCCCGGGTGCTGCGCCTTGAAGTTCTTCAGCAGGTTCAGCGACCACTGGTAGTCCGCACCCGGGCGCACATTGCGGTACAGGTCCGGTACGGTTTCGATGTTGTGGTTGAACACATCCGGCGGGTTCTGCGCCAGGATCTCCAGCGCGCGCTCCATGCGGCCCTTGCCACGGAAGTCCGGCGTCAGCACCTCGATGCGGGTTCCCGGCGACTTTTCGCGGATGGCGGTGATGCAGTCGACGAAGTGCTGGGCACCACCGTCGCGCAGGTCGTCGCGGTCGACGCTGGTCACCACCACGTACTTCAGGCCCATGTCGGCCACGGTCTGGCCGAGGCTGGCCGGTTCGTTGGCATCCGGCGGCTTCGGGCGGCCGTGGGCCACGTCGCAGAACGAGCAGCGGCGGGTGCAGACCTCGCCGAGGATCATGAAGGTGGCGGTGCCATGGCCGAAGCATTCGTGGATGTTCGGGCAGCTGGCTTCCTCGCATACGGTAACCAGGCGGTTTTCGCGCAGCTTGGCCTTCAGGTTCTGCACGGCATTTCCCGAGGGAATGCGCACGCGGATCCATGACGGCTTGCGCAGCACCGGCGCGTCGGCGAACTGCACCGGCGAGCGGTTGATCTTGTCACCGCCCAGCTGCTTGACCCCGGCCTGCAACGGCGCGGCGGATGGGGAGTCGCCCTGCACGATCTGCAGGGGAATGGAACGGGCGGTGGTTTCAGTCATGGCAGTTCCGGGAGCGGTCAGGCGGCCGCAGAAAGATCGGGCAGTTCGTGCGTGGGCTGGAGCAGCAGGCCGAACTGGCGGGCCAGGTGCTCCAGCAGTACCGGCTTGACGGCCTCCATGCCGGAGGGCCCGCCCAAGTCTACTACCGAGGTCACCTGCAACCCCTGATAGCCACAGGGATTGATGCGGTGGAAGGGTTCCAGGTCCATGGCCACGTTGAAGGCCAGCCCGTGGAAGGTGCAGCCGCGCCGCACACGGATGCCGAGCGCGGCGATCTTGGCACCACCAACGTAGACGCCCGGGGCGCCCTCGCGGCGTTCGGCACCGATGTTCCACTCGGCCAGCGTATCGATGAGGGCCTGCTCGATGCGGCACACGTAGTCGCGGACCCCGATCCCCAGCCGCGGCAGGCGCAGCAGCGGATAGACCACGATCTGGCCGGGACCGTGGTAGGTCACCTGGCCACCTCGGTCCACGTGCAGCACCGGGATCTCACCCGGTGCCAGCACATGCTCGTCCTTGCCGGCCTGGCCCAGGGTGAACACCGGGTCGTGCTCGACCACCCACAGCTCGTCGGCATCGTTGTCGCTGCGCTGGTCGGTGAAGCGCTGCATGGCGCGCCATACCGGCTCGTAGGCCTGGCGGCCGAGGTCACGGACCACCGCCGGACGCGGCGCGCGGTGTTCCGGGGCGGCTTCGGCCGGGCAGCTGTCGGCTACAGCGTCCACTTCACTTCCGGGTGGTCGCGCAGCGCCTGGTGCGCCAGGTCGTACTGCTCGCGGCTTTCGGCCTTGAACACGATGCGGACGGAGACGTACTTGCCGTTGGAGGAGTGCTTCCAGCTGATGCGTTCGTTGACCACATCGATGCCGGCAGCCAGCAGCAGGCGGGGGAGCTCATGTTCCAGGCCGCGGTTGGCCGGGCCCATGGCGCTGAGCTCGAACTGGCCGGGGAACTGGAAGCCGTGGTCGGGGTTGTCGGACTTGATTTCCATGGAGCCATTATCGGGCCGCAGGGCAACAAACCCAAGAGTATTCATCAACGTCAAACGGCGCACTGGTGAGTCGCTGCGTTGCAGCTGAACAGACGTTCAGCATTGGTCATTGCCCCGAAGCCCGCTACAGAAGGGTTCAGGATTGTCCTTACGAGACAATGTCGTTTTCGGAACAGACAAGTGATTCGAACGCGCTCGTTCCGTCACGTCCCCACGAGTACCGTGTCGCGGCATATAACGACAGACAGAACAAAGCCCTCCCAATGAGTCCCCCCTCCCACCGCCGCCTTGCGGCCCTCGGCCTGTACGGCCTGCTGACTGCTGCCCTCCCGCTTGCCGCCCAGGCGGCCGAACAATGTGGCCCGGACGCGATGCGCGACCATCCGCCTCAGGTCAATTTCCGCGTCGACAACGACCTGTTCGGCGGCCGCCACCAGGATCAGGGCTATACCAACGGTGCGCTGTTGACCCTGGTCTCCCCCAATCTGGTCGATTACACCGACGACCCCTGCCTGCCGCGCATGGCGCGCTGGGTGAACCGGTACCTGGAAGGGCTGCATCCGGGCAGGTTCGAACAGCAGAACATGATCTTCAGCATCGGCCAGGGGATTTTCACCCCAACCGATTTCAGCCGCAGGGACCTGATCGAGGACGACCGCCCTTACGCCGGCGTGCTGATCGCAAACTTCGGTTTCAATGCGCGCAGCGGCGACCGCCTGCAGACCACCCAGCTGACACTGGGCGTGGTCGGCCCGTGGGCGCAGGGCAAGCAGGTGCAGAATGCCGTGCATGAAGTGTTGGGCGACGAGAAATTCAAGGGTTGGGACAACCAGCTGCACAACGAACCACTGTTCATGCTGACCCATGAGCGCATGCGCCGCTGGCCGGGCGATGCCAGCGTCAATGCCGACGGTTGGGGTTGGGACGCGATCAGCCACTACGGCGGGTCGATCGGCAACCTGGAAACCAAGGCCAATTTGGGCGGTGAAGTGCGCTTCGGCTGGAAGCTGCCGGATGACTTCGGCAGCACGCCGTTGCGCCCGGCAGGTGAGAACACGGCGCCGACCCGCGGCGGCCGCCCAAGCGGGTGGTCCTGGCACCTGTTCGCGACCTCCGACGCTGCCTGGGTGATCCGCGACATCACGCTGGATGGCAACACCTTCCGCAACAGCCACAGCGTGGACAAGCGCCATGTGGTGGCCTACGGCGGGTACGGCGTGGCGGTGATGTACGGCCGCTGGAAGTTCGCTGCCGCGCGCTACCACAGCACGCGCGAATTCAACGGCCAGCGCCAATCGCCGGTGTTCGGCAGCTTCACCATCAGC
>NZ_JAOBZT010000024.1:0-57807 GCF_029839005.1 Stenotrophomonas sp. GD03958
CCCCGCAACCGGACCCACCCCGCTTCCGACAGTTCCCTGCGATCTGCCGGGACGGCGTGCTGTGCGGCTGTTGGTGGGTGTCGACCTTGGTCGACACGGTGGATCCACGCTATGCGTGGATGAGTCCAAACGCGCCGACCTTGGTCGACACACCGGGTCACAGCCCCTGCATCAATGCCATCTGCGCGGAATGCGGCGCTTCGTCGTGCGCCGGCGCGCGCTTGTGGTAGATGCCGTCGGCATCCAGTTCCCAGGCGTTGAGATTGTCGTCCAGGTAGTTCTGCAGCACTTCGCGATAGACCCGCTTGGCCAGCTCCGGGTCGAGGATCGGGAAGCAGGTCTCGACCCGGCGCAGCAGGTTGCGCTCCAGCCAGTCGGCGCTGGCGCAGTACATTTCTGGAGCGCCGTCGTTGCCGAACCAGTAGACGCGGCTGTGTTCCAGGAAGCGGCCGACGATCGAGCGCACGCGGATGTTGTCCGAGATGCCCGGCACACCCGGGCGCAGGGTGCAGGCGCCGCGGATGATCAGGTCGATCTGCACGCCGGCCTGCGAGGCCGCGTACAGGGCGCGCACCACCTGCGGTTCGTTCAACGCGTTCATCTTGGCGATGATCCGCGCCGGGCGGCCGGCGGCGGCGATGCGCGTCTCGCGCTCGATGCGGCCGAGGATGCCGGTGTGCAGAGTGAAGGGCGACTGCAGCAGGCGCTTGAGCTTCATCTTCGAGGCGAGGCCGGACAGCTGCTGGAACAGCAGGTGCACGTCGTTGCCGATGTCCGGGTCAGCCGTGATCAGGCTGATGTCGGTGTACGCGCGGGCGGTACCGCTGTGGTAGTTGCCGGTGCCCAGGTGTACATAGCGGCGCAGTTTGCGGCCTTCGCGGCGCACGATCAGCAGCATCTTGGCGTGGGTCTTGTAGCCGACCACGCCGTACACCACCTGCACGCCGGCCTCCTGCAGGCGATCGGCCAGGCCCAGGTTGGCTTCCTCGTCGAAGCGCGCGCGCAGTTCAACCACCACGGTCACGTCCTTGCCGTTGCGCGCGGCCTGGATCAGTGCATCGACGATCAGCGAATCCTTGCCGGTGCGGTACAGGGTCTGCTTGATCGCCAGCACGTTCGGATCGATCGCCGCCTGCCGGATCAGGTCCAGCACCGCGGTGAAGGCGTCGAACGGATGGTGCAGCAGCAAGTCCTGGCGTGTCACTGTCTCGAAGATGCCGTCGCTGTCGCGCAGGGTGCGCGGGGTCATCGGCGGGTACTTCAGGTCCGGCTGCGCGATCAGGTCGTACAGCTGGATGATGCGGTTGAGGTTGACCGGGCCATCGATGCGGTAGACCGCGTTCTCGGTCAGGCCGAAATTCTGCAGCAGGGTGCGCACGATCTCACGCGGCATGTCGTGGGCGATCTCCAGGCGCACCGCCGGCCGGTAGCCGCGGTCCACCAGCTCGTCGCGCAGCGCCAGCGCCAGGTTTTCCACTTCCTCCTCATCCACCACCAGCTCGGAGTTGCGGGTAACGCGGAACTGGTAGGCGCCCTGGACTTCCATGCCCGGGAACAGCTCATCGACGAAGGTGGACAGCACCGACGACAGGAACACGAAATTCTGTGATCCGCCCAGCTTTTCCGGCAGCTGGATGATGCGCGGCAGTGAGCGCGGCGCACGCACGATGGCCAGGTGGCCGGCGCGGCCGAACGCGTCGGTGCCTTTGAGCACCACCACGATATTCAGCGACTTGTTGAGGATCTTCGGGAACGGATGCACCGGGTCCAGGCCCAGCGGCGACAGCACCGGCATGATCTCGTTGCGGAAATAGGCGCGCAACCAGCGCCTCTGTCGATCGGTCCAGGAATGGCGGCCGAGCACGCCGATGCCGGCCTCCATCAGCGCCGGGCGCAGCGTCTCGTTCCAGCAGCGGTACTGTTGGTCCACCAGTTCGGCGGCGCGGTCATGGATGGCGCTGAGGATGGCCTGCGGGCTCATCCCGTCCGGTGCCGGCGGCAGGCCGAACTCCTGCGCGTGGCGCACGGCGGCGGCGCGGATCTCGAAGAACTCGTCGAGGTTGGTGCAGGAGATGCACATGAAGCGCAGGCGCTCCAGCAGCGGCACCTGCGGGTCCATCGCCTGGGCCAGCACGCGGAAGTTGAAATCCAGCTGCGACAGCTCACGGTTGATGTACAGCGCCGAGTCGCGCAACGGATCGTTGTCCGGGCTCACGGGGAGGGGGAGGGATCCGAGGCTGCTCATGGCGTCATTCTTCGATGGAGGTCAGGGGGGCGGACTCGCGCGGGCGCACGTGGTCGGCATCGAAATGGCAGGAGAACACCGAGCCCTTGCCGACTTCGCTTTCGATCTCCAGCCGTGCGTGGTGCAGGCCGAGGATGTGCTTGACGATCGACAGGCCCAGTCCGGTACCGCCACTCTCGCGTGAGCGGCTGCTGGAAACCCGGTAGAAGCGTTCGGTCAGGCGCGGCAGGTGCGTGGCGGGAATGCCGTAGCCGGAATCGCGCACGGCCAGCACGGCGCCGTCGCCCTCGCGGCGGAACTCCACCGCGATGCGGCCACCGGCCGGGGTGTAGCGCACCGCGTTGGTGACCAAGTTGGAGAAGGCGCTGTGCAGCTCCTTGGTCGAGCCCTGCAGGTCAACGCCGGCCAGATCGTCGATGCTGATCTGGTGGCGGCCCTGGCTGTGCGCTTCGGCCTCGCGGCGCAGGGTTGCCAGCATCGGCTGCATGGCCACGGTCTCTTCCTCGCTGTGTTCCTGCGATTCCAGGCGTGACAGCGTCAGCAGGTCTTCCACCAGCTGGGCCATGCGCTGGCTCTGCTTGCGCATTTCTTCCAGCATCGGCCCGGTTCCCGGGAAATCCTCCGGGTCCATCATGTCCAGGTAGCCGTGGACCACGGTGAGCGGCGTGCGCAGTTCGTGTGAAACATTGGCCACGAAGTCGCGGCGCACCTGTTCCAGGCGAAGCAGCTTGCTGACGTCACGCGCGATCAGCAGCCAGTAATCCGACGAATAGGGAATCAGGCGCAGGTTCAGGCGGATCGCCGGGTCGACCGGGGAGGGCACGTCCAGGATCGGCTCGGCGTTGCGGCCACCGGCCAGCCAGTGCGCCAGCGGCATTGGCTGCAGGCGTTCGACCAGGGCCTCGCCAAGGTCACCGGGATGGTGCAGGCCGAGCAGGGCGGTAGCCGCTTCGTTGAACCACTGCACGCGCTGGCTGTTGCGGTCCAGCACCACCACCGCATCGGGAAGCGCGGCGGCAGCGGCGCGGTAGCTGCGCAGCATGTCCAGCAGGCGGCGCTTGCGTACGCGCATTTCCACCTGGTTGCGGTACAGCAGGCGGTCCAGCTCGTTCCAGACGCCGCTGCCTTCCTCGGCAGTGTCCCAGCGCTGGCGCGCGGTCAGCCGCCGCAGCACGCTGCGCAGCCGCCAGTAGTGCCAGGCCAGGGTGGCCAGCGCGCCCAGTGCGATGCACAGCCACAGATGCCCCGAGAGCCACCCCACCAGTCCGGCGAACAGCAGCACCGCGGCAACGGTGGCCAGGGTCTTCAACCAGGCAGAGCGGATGTGGCGGGGCATTGCGATCTCGTCGTTGAGGTGCGGCGGTTCACTGGGGTGAACCGAGGGTTATAGCAGAGTTGCCGGCGCCGGCACCCGCAGGTGCGTGGCGCCGGCACGACGAGACTCAGGTGGCAGTGGAGAAACGGTAGCCGGCGCCGCGCACGGTCTGCACCATGTTCTCGGCGTTGAACGGTTCCAGCGTCTTGCGCAGGCGGCGGATGTGCACGTCGATGGTGCGCTCCTCCACGTACACGCTGCCGCCCCACACATGGTCCAGCAGCTGGGCGCGGGTATAGACGCGCTCCGGGTGGGTCATGAAGAAGTGCAGCAGGCGGTATTCGGTCGGGCCGATCGGCACCGGCTGGTCATTGGCGAATACGCGATGCGCCGCGCCATCGATGCGGATCGGGCCGACCGCCACGCTGCCGTCCTCGTCGTCCTCGCGGGCGCGGCGCATCACCGCGCGGATGCGGGCCAGCAGTTCGCGCGCCGAGAACGGCTTGACCACATAGTCGTCGACGCCGGCTTCAAGGCCGCCAACGCGGTCGTTCTCTTCGCCGCGCGCGGTCAGCATGATGATCGGCACTTCGCGGGTCAGCGTTTCCTTGCGCCAGCGACGGGCCAGGTCCAGGCCACTCGTACCGGGCAGCATCCAGTCCAGCAGGATCAGGTCGGGGACGCGGTCGGCGATCGCAGTCTGGGCCTCCCGGGCATCGCCGGCGTGGACCGGTTCGTAATCGCCCTTGCGAAGGGCGAAGGCGACCATTTCACGGATCGCGGGCTCGTCATCGACGATCAGGATGCGTTTCTGCACGAGGACACCGTAGGGCTCGGTTACTGGAGTGGTGCCAGTAGACTACGGTTTGATGACATGTTTGTGACTACCCGGCCTGGAACCGGCTGGGACTGCCATCGGCCGGTCATGCAGCGCTCAGCGCCGGTCCAGGTCCGGATCCTGCACACCCTGGCGGCGCAGCTCCAGCACGGTCGGGGTGATCGATTCGATGCGCGCGTCAACCCGCGCACGGCCGATGTAATCCAGTGCCGGGTTGCGCTTGAGCGCCTGCAACTGCAGCAGCGCCTGCTCCGGCCGTCCGCTGAGGAAGGCCGCCTCGGCATAGGCCTCGCTGGCACGCACGCTGTCGCCGGCCAGCTCGCTGGCGCGGGCATATCGCTGCTGGAAGACCGGATCATTA
Organism: Stenotrophomonas sp. GD03958; assembly: GCF_029839005.1. Classification (NCBI taxonomy): domain Bacteria; kingdom Pseudomonadati; phylum Pseudomonadota; class Gammaproteobacteria; order Lysobacterales; family Lysobacteraceae; genus Stenotrophomonas; species Stenotrophomonas sp. GD03958. The sequence continues at coordinate 4,760 of NZ_JAOBZT010000024.1, forward strand.
CCGCTTTGCGACAGCAGGGGCCGCAGCATGGCCTGCGCGCGCTGGCCGGCCTCACGGGTACCCTGTTCGTTCAGGATCTCGGCATAGGTCAGTGCCACCGGGCGGCTGTTCGGGTGCTGGCGCAGCAACTGCTCGAAGCGGCTGTTGGCCTGGGCGGCCTGGCCGGCCCGCGACTCCGCTTCGCCCAGCGCCAGTGCCAGCCACAGGTTGTCCGGCCGGGCCTGCAGCAGGCCGGCCAAGGTCTGCCGGGCCTGGATGGCGCCGGCGCGTCCGCCGCGCATCACCGCCAGCGCCTGGCCATAGCGCTGGGCATCGTTGAGGCCGTCCTTCTGGCGCTTGGCCAGATCGGCGTACTCGCGTTCCAGCTCGGGCGTGGAGTCCGCGCTGAGCACGCGCAGGCGCTCGCGCGCCCAGTCGAAGTCGCCACTGGCGCCGCGGCTGAGCTGGCCCATCGGGATGCGCAGCACGTTGCTGGGCAGCAGCGGGTTGTTTCCGCGCAGCAGGGGCTCGGCCAGGCTGGGGTCGGCCGGGTCCACGCGCTCCCTGCGCTCGCCGCTGGGGGTCGTGGTGGTCAGCAGCACCGTGTCCTTCTTCATCTGCTCGGCGCGGGCCTTGGCCTCGCTGATGCGGGTGATGTTGACCGGGTGGGTGCGCAGGAACTCGGGCACGCTGTAGCCGCCTTCGTTGCCGCGCATCGCCGATGCCATCCGTTCGAAGAAGCCGGCCATGGCATCCACGTCGTAGCCGCTGCGCGACAGCGTGCGGATGCCGAGGCGGTCGGCCTCGGACTCGTTGGAACGGGTGTAGTTGATCTGCCGCTGCTGCATCAGGCCCATGCCGGAACTGATCGCGGCCATGGTCGCGTTGCCGGATGACGTGCTGTTGCTGGCCTGCGCGGCCACCACCGCCGCCAGCATGCCCAGCAGGATCGGGATCTGGTCGCGTTGGGCGCGCTCTACCCCGCGCAGCACGTGCTGCTGGGTAACGTGGGCGATTTCGTGGGACAGCACCGCGGCCACCTCGTCCTCGCGCTCGGCGGTCAGGACCAGGCCGGCATTGACGCCGATGTAGCCGCCGAGGGTGGCGAAGGCGTTGATCTGCCGGTCCTTCATCACGAAGAAGGTATAGGGCTGCCGTGGCTGGTCACTGTTGGAGCCGAGCCGGGTACCCATGGTCTGCAGCCAGTCGTTCACCAGCGGGTCGTCCAGCAGGTAGCCATAGTTGCGCAGCTCGCGCAGCATCATCGCGCCGTACTCGGCCTGGCGGGCCGGGGTCAGCAGCTCACCGGCCGAGGAGCCGATGTCGGGCAGCTTCTCCTGGGCCTGGGCCAGCGGCACGGCCAGGGCCAGGGTGACGGCGGTAGTCAGCAGCAGGGCTCGCAAGCAGGGGGTCCTCGGGCGGGGCGCGCCAAGCGTGGCAGGGCAGGGGGCAACCATTCGTTAATCCACAGTGTTGCGGCCGTGGCGTGGAAATTCCAGCGCACCGGTACCATATGTAGACCGTCGATCCATCGTGGAGTTTCCCGTGACAGCCCAGACCGCCGGCGGTGCCCCCGCCATCACCATCTATTCCACCGCCGTCTGCCCGTACTGCGTGGCCGCCAAGAACTTCCTGAAGAGCAAGGGCCAGCAGTGGACCGAGGTCCGCATCGACCTGGACCCGGCCGAGCGGGAGAAGATGGTGGCCAAGACCCGCCGTACCAGCGTGCCGCAGATTTTCGTCGGCGACGTCCATGTCGGCGGCTACGACGACATGATGGCCCTGCACCGTGAAGGCAAGCTCGAGCCGCTGCTGGCCGGGCAGGGTCAGGCATGAGCGCGGCCGACGACGGCAGCAAGGACCGCATCGCCGAGTTCACCGACTTCCGCAAGCGCATGAACGAACGCATCCTGGGCGAACCGAACCAGGTGGTGCGGCGCTTCTTCGCGCTGGACACGCAGACCTACCAGGCCGGCGCGCTGGACGTGAAGACCAAGGAACTGCTGGGCCTGGTGGCTTCGATGGTGCTGCGCTGCGACGACTGCATCAGCTACCACGTGGCCCAGTGCAAGGACGCCGGGGTGACCCGCGAAGAGTTCTTCGAGACCTTCTCGGTCGGCCTGGTGGTCGGCGGTTCCATCGTTATCCCGCACCTGCGCCGCGCGGTCGACTTCCTCGACCAGCTCGAAGGCGGCGCCGCCGCGCCAGCCGCGCACGAGCACTGAGGGGTGTGCTGGCCGCGGGCCGGCATCGCCTGAACCCGGCATGGCCGGGGCTGCCGGCCAGCGGCCGGCACTACCGCACCCGCGAGGGGCCTTCCCCAAGATCCAACAGCCCAGGAGCCCCTTCTTGTTGAAGGGGCGCGCCGACAGGCGGGGGTAGAGGAAGAATGCGCGGGCAATTATGCCTTTGCCGGGGTCAGGACCATGGTCTACTTGGGTAGCCAGCCCCGGCTAAGGCATAATTGCCGGTGAAACTTCCTTTGCGCCGGCGTTTCCGGGCACGTCCGGACGGCGTTTTTCCCCCTGTTCGGAACATCGATCAATGACGCAGAAAATTACGGTCATCCGCGGCGACGGCATTGGCCCGGAAATCATGGACGCCACCCTGTTCGTGCTCGACCAGCTCAAGACTGGCCTGGAGTACGAAGACGCTGACGCCGGCCTGGTGGCCCTGGAAAAGCACGGCGACCTGATGCCGGCGGTGACCCTGGAATCGATCGCGCGCAACAAGGTCGCGCTGAAGAGCCCGCTGACCACCCCGGTCGGTGGTGGCTTCACCTCGATCAACGTCAGCCTGCGCCGCCATTTCGATCTGTACGCCAACGTGCGTCCGGCCCACACCTTCCCGAACACCAAGTCGCGTTTCGACAACGTCGACCTGATCACCGTTCGTGAGAACACCGAAGGTGCCTACCTGGCCGAAGGCCAGGAAGTGTCTGCCGACGGCGAGACCGCGTTCTCCGGCACCCGCATCACCCGCAAGGGCTCCGAGCGCATCGTGCGCTACGCCTTCGAGCTGGCCAAGAGCACCGGCCGCAAGAAGGTCACCGCCGTGCACAAGGCCAACATCATCAAGTCGACCTCGGGCCTGTTCCTGAACGTCGCCCGTGAAGTGGCCGCGCAGTACCCGGACATCGAATTCCAGGAAATGATCGTCGACAACTGCTGCATGCAGCTGGTGATGCGTCCGGAACAGTTCGACGTGATCGTCACCACCAACCTGTTCGGCGACATCATCTCCGACCTGTGCGCCGGCCTGGTCGGCGGCCTGGGCCTGGCCCCGGGTGCCAACATCGGCAAGGACGCGGCGATCTTCGAAGCCGTGCACGGCACCGCGCCGGACATCGCCGGCCAGGGCAAGGCCAATCCGTGCGCGCTGCTGCTGGCAGCCGCGCAGATGCTGGACCACATTGGCCAGCCGGAAAACGCCGAACGCCTGCGCAAGGCCATCGTGGCGACCATGGAAGCCAAGGATTCGCTGACCGGCGACCTGGGCGGTACCGGTACCACCATGAGCTTTGCCCGGGCCATCGCCAGCCGCCTGTAAGCGGCTGGCATTCCGGCTGGAGATCGCCCTCGGGCGACGTCCAGTCGGGGACGCGGAGCGTTGAAGACGGGCCGTCCTTGTACGGCCCGTCTACGTTTTCAATCGCGGGATTTGACCAACAGGATGTTTCCAGATGCCTGAGGCGGCCGTGTGGGTCGTGGCGGCCGTTGCCGTCTATGCCATCGGCGTGGCGATCTACGCCACCTTCTACTGGCCGTGGTCCCGTGCCCAGCGTGCGCTGCGCCGCTTGAGCAGGCATGGGGTGCCCCTCCGCAGCCTGCGGGAGAGCGAGGCGCGCATCCTGCGGTTGGTCGAATTTCCGGCAGGATTGCCTGTGTATCTGCTCGAAGGCAGCTGTGCGGCATTCGTGATCAGGAGCAGGATCTCTCCGGCCCAGCATGTGCAGACGCTGGCCGGCGTCCCAGTGAAGTATCCGGCGGGCCTTGCACGTGCCGTGCGTATGGGCAGCAATACCGCCGAAGTGGTGCTGGGTCGTGACCACGCGATGATCGTGCGACTCAATGGGGTCAAGCTGGCCTGGTAGAGCTCGACACTAACATGAGCCGTCTGTGCAAAAATCGCACAGATCATGTACCGATACGTGGCTGGTTGGTGCGCCATTCGCTCCGCATCCTGTGCCCACTTTCCACTGCACAGGAGTCGCTCCATGAATCTCACCGCCTTCGGCCTGGCCAGCCTGATCGGCATGGCCGCCACCACTCCGGTCGTCGCCGCCGAGCCGGCCCATCCCACCATCCGCCATATGGCGGGCGCGCCGGTCGCGGCCTCGCTGGATGCGGCGAAGACTGCGGTGTTGGTGATCGACTTCCAGAACGAGTACTTCGACGCCAGCGCCGCGCCGGGCTTCGCCGGTGGCCGCATGGTCATTCCCGATGGCGTGGCCGCACTGCGCCAGGCCAAGCGGGTGGTCGCGTTCGCCGATGCCCACGGCATCCGCGTGATCCACGTGCAGCATGTGTTGCCGGCCGGCGCACCGCTGTTCGCGCTGGGCAGCGTCAATGCCGACTTCCATCGCGACCTGCAGCCGCGCAAGGGCGAGACCGTGGTGCAGAAGGACAACGTCAGCGTGTTCGCTGGCAGCTCGGCCGCGGTGCTCGACACGGTGCTGAAGCATGCCGGTATCGACACCCTTATCGTCACCGGCCTGCAGACCCATGCCTGCGTCGCCGGTGCTGCGCGCGACGCAGCGGCCGCACCACGTGGCTACCGGGTGATCGTCTCGTCCGACGCCAGCGCCAGCCGCGACCTGGACCTGGCCGGTGGCCAGCGCATTGGCCATCGCGCGCTGCATGACGCCTCGCTGGCGCAGATCGAAGACGCGTTCGGGGATGTCATGAGTACCGACGCGATCCTGGCGTTGCCGGTGCGCAAGGCTGGCGACGGCGCTTGATAAGCTGGCGGGGCCCGCATGCCGTGGGCACCGCAACGTGGAGCCACTAGCCGATGGATCACTTCGCCGCCCTGCGTGCGCTGCGCGCCATCGTTGACGCGGGCAGTTTCACGGCGGCCGCTGAACGCTTGGGAACCACCCACTCGGCGATGTCACGGCAGTTGCGCCAGCTGGAAGAACATCTGCAGGTTCGCTTGCTCGATCGCAACAGCCGCCGGCTGTCATTGACCGAGGCCGGGCGCGACTACTATCGCGAGGCGGCAATGCTGCTGGACCGCCTGCAGGAGGCGGACGATCGTGCCCGCGCCGGGCAGGCGCAACCCCGTGGCAGGGTGCGGATCAGCGTGCCGCAGGTGGTGGCCAGCCAGGAGCTGCCGCATTGGTTGCCGTCCTTCCTGCAGCGCTACCCGCAGGTCGCGCTGGATCTGTCGGCCGATGATCAGCTCGTCGATGTCGTCGGTGGTGGCTTCGACCTGGCGCTGCGTATTGCAGCCTCGCTACCGGACAGCCAGCTGGTCGCGCGCGAACTGGCCAGCTGCCCGCGCATCCTGGTCGCTGCACCGTCCTACCTGGCGCGTCATGGCCTGCCGCGTCAGCCGTCGGACCTTGCGCAGCACGCGCTGCTGGGGTTCAGTCCTGCAGCGGCGATGTCGCCCTGGCAGCTGCAGGGGCCGCGCGGCGCCAGCGCGAGCATCGAGGCCGGGCAACGCCTGCGGGTGGATGCAACGCCGGCGCTGTATGCCGCCGCGCTGGCGGGCATGGGCATCAGCCTGTTCACCGCACTGACCGTGCAGGAAGACCTGCGCGCCGGTCGTTTGATCCGTGTGCTGCCCGCCTGGCACGCCGGGCAGCGGCGCTACTTCGCGCTGTATCCGCATGCGCGGGCGCTGGCGCCGAAAGTGCGCGCGCTGGTCGAGCACCTTGCGGCGCACTACGCTGCACAGGTGGGCGCGACTGGCTAGCCGGGAAATGCAGCGATGCGTAACAAAGAGAAAAGGGCGCCCAGAAGGCGCCCTTTGTCGTTTATGGCTCTATCCGGTTCAGCGCTGCTGGATCTTCGACAGCAGGCGCAGGAACTCCACATACAGCCAGACCAGGGTCACCATCAGGCCGAATGCGCCATACCACTCCATGTACTTCGGCGCGCGCTGGGCGACACCGGTCTCGATGAAGTCGAAGTCCAGTACCAGATTCAGCGCGGCCACGACCACCACGAACAGGCTGAAGGCGATGCCCAGCCAGCCGGAGTCATGGATCACCGGCACGTTGATGTTGAAGAAGCCCAGCACGAACGAGGCCAGGTAGAGCAGGGCGATGCCGCCAGTGGCCGCGATCACGCCCAGCTTGAAGTTCTCGGTGGCCTTGATCAGGCCGCTGCGGTACGCGAACAGCAGCGCGAACAGGGTGCCGAAGGTCAGCAGCACGGCCTGGAACACGATGCCGGGGAACTTGGCGTTGAACACGGCCGAGATGGCGCCGAGGAACAGGCCTTCCACCAGCGCGTACATCGGCGCGGTGACCGGCGACCATTCCTTCTTGAAGACGGTGATCAACGCCAGCACGAGGCCGCCGATGGCGCCGCCCATGGCATACAGCTTGGCTCCGGCCATGACCTGGCCGTAGTCATCGATGGTCTGGTTCCAGGCGAAAGCGGCCGTCAGCACGGTCAACAGCAACAGGAAGCCGGTCTTGTTGACGGTGCCGTTGAGGGTCATTGCCTGGTCGGGGCTGGTCACCACCGAGCCGCTGGCGAGGTCGAGGAAGGTCGACTCGGAAAGAGCCGGATTGCCGCTGCGCATGCGTGTTCTCCGTGCGAATGAAAGGTCGGGACGGCCGTCCGGCCGATGTCTGCGAGCATAGCCGATGACCACGCATCGCGCCGTGGCGGTTTCATGGCTGGTCTCGCCTGCGTTGACAGCTCACGATGTGCTTGGCCACAATGAACGACTCCCCGGGCCTGGCCCGAGGGGATTGCAAGACCGGGGTATAGCGCAGTCTGGTAGCGCGCCTGCTTTGGGAGCAGGATGTCGGGGGTTCGAATCCCTCTACCCCGACCAATCCCACGTCACGTCGGATTGGACACCGTTCCGGTTCGGGCGCCCGTAGCTCAACTGGATAGAGCACCGGCCTTCTAAGCCGGCGGTTACAGGTTCGATTCCTGTCGGGCGCGCCACCGGCGAGTACCGGGATCGCATCGGCCGATGTGAAGAAGTGCTTGCAAAAGCGTAAAGACTCCACCAGAATATCGGACTCGCTTCGGCGGACCGGAACTTCGGTGACAGTCTCCAGGCAAGGTTTCAAGGTTCCAGTGCTGGCGGTATCGGCGGTGGAGCGAAAGTTTCAGTGGTGGCTGTAGCTCAGTTGGTTAGAGTACCGGATTGTGATTCCGGTGGTCGGGGGTTCGAATCCCCTCAGCCACCCCACTGTTTCAACCGTGCCGGCGCAGCCGAAACGGTATTGCAATAAAAAGAATGCACGCTACAATGTGCGTCTGAGTTTCACGGGCCGTTAGCTCAGTTGGTAGAGCAGTTGACTCTTAATCAATAGGTCCAAGGTTCGAATCCTTGACGGCCCACCAAGACAGAAGCCATCTGGTACGCCAGGTGGCTTTTTTCTTATAAGTGTGACTCCTTCATTTGGATGGATCACGCGTTGCAGGCCCCGCTCGGCGCGGATCTGCAACGGCAGCGGGATCGCAGTGCTGGTTTCAACGGCGTTGAAAAAAGTGCTTGCACCCACCGAGCGGATCGGGTCATAATTCGCGCCCCGATTTCGGGCTGTTAGCTCAGTTGGTAGAGCAGTTGACTCTTAATCAATAGGTCCAAGGTTCGAATCCTTGACAGCCCACCAGACGAAAGCCACTTGGTTCGCCAAGTGGCTTTTTTCTTGTCTGCGCGCCGGGTTGAGCGTGCGGATGCCTGCACGCCCGGTCGCACGTCATCCATGAATGGCGTGGATCTACTGAAGCGATGCTGAAATCAGGGGCATACGCGTCATCAGTGTTTTCAATGCTGTGCGCTGCTTCTCACCGCGTCGCGTCCTGTATCGCACCCAATGGATCTTCCGCGCCAGTGGCGCATGCACGAAGGAAGATGTTGATGGCTGATATCAATCGATTGCACCGCACGCTGTGGGTTCCCTTCGCGTTGCTGGCACTGGCGGCCTGCACGCCGGCCAACGATCCCGCGCAGACCGTCGAACGCGATGCTGGCACCGAGAGCGCTCCGGCGCGCCCGGTGGGTGAGGCCATGCGGATGCAGCCGGCTCAGCCCGCGGAAGGGGAGGCCCTGCCCGACGCGGTGGACGTGCAGCGCAATGCGGATGGTTCGGTGGACGTACGCAAGGCCACGCCGGAGTCGGCGGCACTGCGGCGCACCGAAGACGAGGGCGTGGAGATCCGCAAGGTGGATCCTCCGGCCGAGTCGGGGTCCGATACGGCGCCGGCCAAGGCCAGGCCGCAGCAGTGAACCCTGCCACCCCGGATCAGCTTGCGCTCCCCGGGGTGGTCCAACGCGCGCGCCGCGCGATCGCCATGTTCAGTTTTGTGCAGGCCTTCCGATTCCTGCCATCGCCTGCGACAATGAACGCCTGAGCCGGCCACGCGAAAGTGGCGGAATTGGTAGACGCCCTGGATTTAGGTTCCAGTGCCGCAAGGCGTGGGGGTTCGAGTCCCCCCTTTCGCACCAGTGCCGGCCTGTCCCCGCCCTGATCGGGCCATCTGCGCCCCTTGACCGGCACGCGCTGGCAGTGCAGGCCGAATTGGGCGAAACTAAAGGGCTGCGGCAAGCAGGCGCGTCCCAGACGTCGCGTCCTTACAACCGTTTCATCCCAATCATCGAGCCGGGGGCGTGGGCCACCGGTGGCAGGAGTCAACATGCAAGCTTCGATCGAATCCACCGGCAACCTGGAACGCCGCCTGAGCTTCTCGCTGCCGGAAGAGCGTCTGCAGAGCCACATCGCCGGCCGCTTGGGCGAAATCGCCCGTACCACCCGCATCAAGGGGTTCCGTCCGGGCAAGGTGCCGGCCAAGGTGATCGAGCAGCGCTTCGGCGCGCAGGTCCGTGGCGAGGCGCTGGACGGCCTGCTGCGCGAAACCTTCGACGCGGCCGTGCGCGAGCACGACCTGCGCGTCGTCGGCAGCCCGCGAATCGACAAGGGCGACGAGGGTGAATTCTCCTTCGTGGCCACCGTGGAAGTGGTGCCGGACTTCGGCGACATCGACGTCAGCAAGCTGACCGTCGTGCGTCACACCGCCGAGATCACCGAAGCCGACATCGACCAGATGATCGAGAACCTGCAGAACCAGCGTCGTACCTGGGCCCCGGTCAGCCGTGGTGCACAGGAAGGCGACCTGGTCGCGGTGGAAACCTGGTCGCAGGCCGGCGAAGAGCGCCTGCCGGCCGAGGGTACCGAGAAGGGCTCGATCGTTCTCGGCCAGGGCATGATGTTCGACACCATCGAAAAGGGCCTGGTCGGCCTGGCCAAGGGCGAAGAGAAGACCCTGGACGTCGAGTTCCCGGCTGATTGGCGCGTGCCGGTGCTGGCCGGCAAGACCGTGCAGGTCACCGTCAAGGTTGCCGAAGTGTCCGAGCCGGTCGTGCCGGCGGTCGACGAAGCCTTCATCAAGAGCTTCGGCGTGAAGGGTGGCGACGTCGCGCAGTTCCGCAGCGACATCCGCGCCAACCTGGAGCGTGAGCTGAAGGGCGCGCTGATGAACCGCCTGCGCCGTGAAGTCGGCGAGCAGCTGATCGCGGCCTACTCGTCGGTCGAAATGCCGCCGCGCCTGGTCGAGAACGAAGCCCGCGCCATGCTGGCCCAGCAGGTCGAGCAGCTGCGCCGCAACGGCCAGAACGTCGGCGAGATCCCGGCCGATGCCCACGAAGGCTTCAAGGACGCTGCCGCCAAGCGCGTGCTGGTCGGCCTGCTGGTCGGTGAAGTGGCCCGCATCAACGACCTGCGCCTGGAAGCCAAGCGCCTGAACGAAACGATGCGTCTGATCGCTTCGACCTACGAAGAGCCGGAGCAGGTCATTGAGATGTACCGCAACGACCCCCAGCTGATGTCTGGCCTGCAGAACCGTGTGATGGAAGAGCAGGTGATCGACTGGATCGCCGAGCGTGCCCAGCACACCGAAGAGAAGCTCTCGTTCCAGGACGCGATCCGCCAGTAAGTCCGCGGATCACCGGATGCCCCGCGCCTTTGCCGGCGCGGGGTTGTTGCCCCCCAAGATAGGTACCTCACGTAATGGACAACCGAACCAAAGCCCTGAACCTGGTTCCGATGGTGGTCGAGCAGACCAGCCGCGGCGAGCGTGCCTACGACATCTATTCGCGCCTGTTGAAGGAGCGTCTGATCTTCCTCGTGGGCCCGATCGACGATCACATGGCCAACGTGGTGGTGGCGCAGTTGCTGTTCCTGGAATCGGAAAACCCGGAAAAGGACATCAACATCTACATCAACTCGCCGGGTGGCGTGGTCACCGCCGGCATGGCGATCTACGACACCATGCAGTACATCAAGCCGAATGTGAGCACCACCTGCATCGGCCAGGCCGCCTCCATGGGCGCCCTGCTGCTGGCCGCGGGCGAAGCCGGCAAGCGCTACGCGCTGCCGAACTCGCGCGTGATGATTCACCAGCCGCTGGGTGGCTACCAGGGGCAGGCCACCGACATCGACATCCATGCGCGAGAGATCCTGACCCTGCGTTCGCGCCTGAACGAGATCCTGGCCAAGCACACCGGCCAGTCGCTGGAGACGATCGCCCGCGACACCGAGCGCGACAACTTCAAGAGCGCCTTCGAGGCGCAGGCCTACGGTCTGGTCGACCAGGTCCTGGAGCGTCGTCCGGATGAGTCGATCCAGGCCGGTTGACCGGCCTTCACGGGGCCATGGAGGCCCCGTTCCTGCAGGGTCGGGCGGGACTGGTGTCCCCTCGGCCCTGTGCTATTCTCGAATCGAACCCCCGTTCAGCGGGTGGGGTAACTGGGTAAGCGAAGCATGACCGAAGACCGCCAAGGTCGTTCCACGGACACCGGCAAGATCCTCTACTGCTCTTTCTGCGGCAAGAGCCAGCATGAAGTGCGCAAGCTGATTGCGGGTCCGAGCGTATTCATCTGCGATGAGTGCGTGGAGCTGTGCAACGACATCATCCGTGAGGAGCTTGAGGAGAAGGCGCAGTCGGCACGCAGTTCGCTGCCCAAGCCGCGCGAGATCCTCGAGGTCCTCGACCAGTACGTGATCGGTCAGAACCGCGCCAAGCGCACCCTGGCCGTGGCCGTCTACAACCACTACAAGCGCATCGAGAGCCGGCAGAAGAACGACGACGTCGAACTGGCGAAGTCGAACATCCTGCTGGTCGGCCCGACCGGTTCGGGCAAGACGCTGCTGGCCGAAACCCTGGCCCGCCTGCTCAACGTGCCGTTCACCATGGCCGACGCCACCACGCTGACCGAAGCCGGTTACGTGGGCGAGGACGTGGAGAACATCATCCAGAAGCTGCTGCAGAAGTGCGACTACGATGTCGAGAAGGCGCAGCAGGGCATCGTCTACATCGATGAAATCGACAAGATCTCGCGCAAGAGCGAGAACCCGTCGATCACCCGCGATGTATCCGGCGAAGGCGTGCAGCAGGCCCTGCTGAAGCTGATCGAAGGCACCGTGGCCAGCGTCCCGCCGCAGGGCGGCCGCAAGCATCCGCAGCAGGAATTCCTGCAGGTGGACACCAAGAACATCCTGTTCATCTGCGGCGGTGCGTTCGCCGGGCTGGACAAGGTCATCCAGGCCCGTTCCACCGACATCGGCAGCATCGGCTTCGGTGCCAAGGTGAAGAGCAGCGAGCGCAAGCAGGAAGTGGGCAAGGTGCTGGCTGAGGTCGAGCCGGAAGACCTGATCAAGTTCGGCCTGATCCCCGAGTTCGTCGGCCGCCTGCCGGTGGTCGCGACCCTGGAAGAGCTGGATGAGCCGGCCCTGATCAAGATCCTCACCGAGCCGAAGAACGCCATCACCAAGCAGTTCAAGAAGCTGTTCGAGATGGAAAACGTGGAGCTGGAGTTCCGTCCGGACGCGCTGTCGGCCATCGCCAGGAAGGCGCTCAAGCGCAAGACCGGCGCCCGCGGCCTGCGCACGATCGTCGAATCGGTCCTGCTGGACACCATGTATGACCTGCCGTCGCAGGAGAACGTCAGCAAGGTGGTGGTGGACGAATCGGTGATCGAGCACAAGTCCGAGCCGTACCTGATCTACCAGACCCCGGCGGCCCCTGAACAGAAGGCCGCAGGCGCCGAGTGATCCTTCCAGGTTGTTGATTGGAAAGGATTTTCAAGGAATGCCTTGCATCTGAAAGCCGATGGCCCCATAACGGGGCCATCGGCTTTTTTTGTCTCCGGAAGATGCCCTCCCGGAGGCGGTTTTCCCCCTTCCCTGGAGCCCCCATGGCCCGTTCCCCAAGTGAAACCCTCGACCTGCCGGTCCTGCCGCTGCGCGACGTAGTGGTGTTCCCGCACATGGTCATCCCGCTGTTCGTCGGCCGTGACAAGTCCATGCACGCGCTCGAACAGGCAATGGAGGCAGACAAGCGCATCCTGCTGCTGGCGCAGAAGTCGGCCGAGACCGACGACCCGCATGCGGCCGACCTCTACCAGGTCGGCACGCTGGCGCAGGTGCTGCAGCTGCTGAAGCTGCCCGACGGCACCATCAAGGTGCTGGTCGAAGGCCTGTCGCGCGTGCAGGTCACCCATGTTGACGAGCGCAACGGCTCGCTGCACGGGCAGGCAGTGGAAATCGATGCCACCGACGAGCGCGAGGCGCGCGAGGTCGAGGCCATCGCCCGCTCGTTGATGTCGCTGTTCGAGCAGTACGTGAAGACCAACCGCAAGCTGCCGCCGGAACTGCTGCAGACGCTGTCGGGCATCGATGAGCCGGCACGCCTGGCCGACACCATCGCCGCGCACATCAGCGTGCGCCTGGCCGACAAGCAGCGCCTGCTGGAAACGCTGGCCGTCGGTGACCGCCTGGAGATGCTGGTCGGCCTGGTCGACGGCGAGATCGACGTGCAGCAGATGGAGAAGCGCATCCGCGGCCGCGTGAAGTCGCAGATGGAGAAGAGCCAGCGCGAGTACTACCTCAACGAACAGATGAAGGCCATCCAGAAGGAACTGGGTGACCTGGACGACGCGCCGGGCGAGCTGGAAGAACTGGCCCGCAAGATTGCCGAGGCCGGCATGCCGAAGGCGGTTGAAGCCAAGGCGCGCAATGAACTGAACAAGCTCAAGCAGATGTCGCCGATGTCGGCTGAAGCCGCCGTCGTGCGCAACTACCTGGAGTGGCTGCTGGGCGTGCCGTGGAAGAAGCGCAGCAAGGTGCGCAAGGACCTGAAGGTGGCGCAGGACACCCTCGATGCCGATCACTACGGCCTGGAGAAGGTCAAGGAGCGCATCCTTGAATACCTGGCGGTGCAGTCGCGCGTGAAGCAGATGAAGGGCCCCATCCTGTGCCTGGTCGGGCCGCCGGGCGTGGGCAAGACCTCGCTGGGCCAGTCCATCGCCAAGGCCACCAACCGCAAGTTCGTGCGCATGTCGCTGGGCGGCGTGCGTGACGAGGCCGAGATCCGTGGCCACCGCCGTACCTACGTCGGTTCGATGCCGGGCCGAATCGTGCAGAACCTCAACAAGGTTGGCAGCAAGAACCCGCTGTTCGTGCTGGACGAGATCGACAAGATGTCGATGGACTTCCGTGGCGATCCGTCGTCGGCGCTGCTGGAGGTGCTCGACCCGGAGCAGAACAACGCGTTCAACGACCACTACCTGGAAGTGGACCTGGACCTGTCCGAAGTGATGTTCGTGGCCACCTCGAACTCGCTCAACATTCCCGGCCCGCTGCTGGATCGCATGGAAGTGATCCGCATCCCCGGCTACACCGAGGACGAGAAGCTCAACATCGCCACCCGTTACCTGGTGCCCAAGCAGGTCAAGGCCAACGGCCTGCAGCCGGAAGAACTGGAGATCGGCAGTGACGCCATCCAGGACATCGTGCGCTACTACACGCGCGAATCGGGCGTGCGCAACCTGGAACGCGAGATCGCCAAGATCTGCCGCAAGGTGGTGAAGGAGATCGCGCTGGCCGGCCCGCAGCCGGTGAAGGCGAAGAAGGGCGCGAAGAAGCCCAAGGCGCTGGTCAATGTGTCCAGCAAGAACCTGGACAAGTACCTGGGCGTGCGTCGCTTCGACTTCGGCCGTGCCGAGGAAGAGAACGAGATCGGCCTGGTCACCGGCCTGGCCTGGACCGAGGTCGGTGGCGATCTGCTGCAGATCGAATCGACACTGGTGCCGGGCAAGGGCCAGCTGATCCTGACCGGCCAGCTCGGCAACGTGATGAAGGAATCGGCTTCAGCGGCGCTGTCGGTGGTGCGTTCGCGCGCCGTCGGCTTCGGCATCGACAGCGACTTCCTGCAGAAGCACGACGTGCACCTGCATGTGCCCGATGGCGCTACGCCGAAGGACGGCCCGAGTGCCGGCGCGGCGATGGTCACCTCGCTGGTATCGATGCTGACCAAGGTGCCGGTGCGTGCCGACGTGGCGATGACCGGTGAGATCACCCTGCGTGGCCGTGTCACCGCCATCGGCGGCTTGAAGGAAAAGCTGCTGGCCGCATTGCGGGGCGGCATCCGCACGGTCATCATTCCGGAAGAGAACCGCAAGGACCTTGCAGACATTCCGGCAAACGTTACCCGCGATCTGCAGATCGTGCCGGTGAAGTACATCGAGGAAGTGCTGGACCTGGCGTTGGAGCGCCCGTTGGCACCGAAGAAGGCACGCAAGAGTGCGCAGCGTGTCACGGTGCGCAGCAAGGCCAAACCGAGTGGAAGTGCGCGCGTCAAGCATTGACGCGCACCGTCCAATGGCCCGAAACCCGCGTCGTTGCTGGCTTTCCAGCTTGCGTGGGGGTAGGGCCACTGGTATAAAAGCAGCACTCGCGAATGAGTGATCGCTGTCAGCGATGACTGAATCGGCGAACCGTTTCCACATGGCGGCCGCATGCAGAAGGCGTGCGGTTGCTTCCCTGTCGAATAAGCGGAACCCACCGCCAAAGGAGTTGTAGAGAATGAACAAGACCGAATTGATCGATGCCGTTGCTGAAGCTGCGGACCTGACCAAGGCCGAGTCCAGCCGCGCTGTCGATGCCGTCGTTGCTGCCATCACCAAGGCGCTGAAGGACGGCGATGCGGTCACCCTGGTTGGCTTCGGTACCTTCCAGGTCCGCGACCGTGCTGCCCGCACCGGCCGCAACCCGAAGACCGGCGACACCATCAAGATCGCTGCTTCGAAGAATCCGTCGTTCAAGGCTGGCAAGGCTCTGAAGGATGCTGTAAACTAAGCGGCTCGCTGGGGTGCTTAGCTCAGCGGTAGAGCGTCTCCTTTACACGGAGAGGGTCGGGGGTTCGAAACCCTCAGCACCCACCACAGCACCGCGGTAACGTTTGAGTGTGGAGCGGTAGTTCAGCTGGTTAGAATGCTGGCCTGTCACGCCGGAGGTCGCGGGTTCGAGTCCCGTCCGCTCCGCCATTCAACGAGGCCTCCGGCCAAAAGCTGGAGGCTTTGTTTTCTCCCAGGTCCAGGCCGATGGGAAAACAAAAAAGCAACAATGCGGAGCGGTAGTTCAGCTGGTTAGAATGCTGGCCTGTCACGCCGGAGGTCGCGGGTTCGAGTCCCGTCCGCTCCGCCACTACATCAAGGCCCCCGGCCTAAAGCTGGGGGCCTTGTCTTCTCCCCGGAAGGTTCGGGAAGAAGGCGAATAGGTTCTTGCAAGAATGGAGCGGTAGTTCAGCTGGTTAGAATGCTGGCCTGTCACGCCGGAGGTCGCGGGTTCGAGTCCCGTCCGCTCCGCCATTGCAGAGTCTTAAATCCCTGTGAAAAAACTTTGAAAAAAGTGTTCATCGGGCTGGGTTTCCAGGGAGTCTTCGGATATACTGGGCGCCTGCAAAGTTTCAGCGCGGAGCGGTAGTTCAGCTGGTTAGAATGCTGGCCTGTCACGCCGGAGGTCGCGGGTTCGAGTCCCGTCCGCTCCGCCAACTCTAAAAGCCCTCGGCGCAAGCCGGGGGCTTTTTCTTTAGGCCGTCGCAAAGTGATGCGCAGGCCGCGCCGCCGCTGCTTTTGGTCCCTGCGGCGAAGCGGGTTACACTGCCGGGCTCGCCAATCAGGCCTTGTGATTCCTCACCATGCTGCAGAAACTCCGCGACAAGACCTCAGGCTGGATCGTCACCGTGATCCTGGGGCTGCTGATGATTCCGTTCCTGTTCGTGATCGACAACAGCTACCTCGGTGGCGTTGGCGCTCAGAACGTGGCCAAGGTTTCCGCCCCGCCGACCTGGTGGCGTTCGGCACCGTCGTGGTGGCCGGTGCGCATGCTGTGGCAGCACCATGAGATCAGCGCGCAGGATTTCCGCACCCGTTTCGAGCAGGAGCGCATGCGTGAGCGCCAGCAGCAGGGCGAGAACTTCGACCCGCGCGCTTTCGAGAGCACCGAAAACAAGCTGGCCGTGCTCGACCAGCTGATCGATGAGCAGGTCGTGCGCCTGGTCGGTGAACAAGCCGGCGTTGTCATTGGCGATGGTGCGGTGCGCGAGTACATCGCCACCATCCCGGCCTTCCTCGATTCGAACGGCAAGTTCAACGAAAACAACTATCGCCTGGCCCTGGCCGGTGGCAATCCGCCGCGTACCCCGACCCAATTCCAGGAACTGGTGCGCGAGAGCCTGCAGCAGTCGGTGATCCCGTCGGGCCTGCAGAATTCGGGCTTTGTCACCCAGGCCGAAACCGAGCGCCTGCTGAAGCTGCTGGGTGAAACCCGCGACGTCGAACTGGCCGCGTTGCCGGAAGTACCGGCTGACACCGCGCCGGTGACTGACGCGCAGATCAAGCAGTGGTACGACAGCCACGGCAAGGATTTCCGCCAGGCCGAGAGCGTCTCGCTGGAATACGTCGAGATCAACGGTGCGAACCTGCCGGCACCGACTCCGGCCGATGAAGCGACCCTGCGCAAGCGCTATGAAGAAGAAAAGGCGAAGTTCACCTCGCCGGAGCAGCGCCAGGCCTCGCACATCCTGATCACCGGTGACGGCGCCGAAGCCAAGGCGAACAAGATCGCTGCCGAAGCCAAGGCGGCCGGTGCCGACTTCGCTGCGCTGGCCAAGGCCAATTCGGAAGATCCGGGCTCCAAGGACCAGGGCGGTGACCTGGGCTGGGTCGAGCGCGGTGCGATGGTCAAGCCGTTCGAAGACGCACTGTTCGCTGCCAAGGCCGGTGACGTGATCGGCCCGGTCAAGACCGACTTCGGCTACCACATCATCAAGGTCGCCGCGGTGCGTGGCGGGGAAGGCAAGTCGTTTGAGGAAGTACGTGACACGCTGGCCGCCGAGCAGCTGAAGGCCGACGGCGAACGCGGCTTCAACGAGCTGGCCGGTCGTCTGGTGGATGCCATCAACAAGAGCCCGAGCGATCTGGCCGCTGCGGCCAAGGAAGTCAACCTGCCGCTGCAGACCCTGGGGCCGATCACCCGCGCAACCGCCAGTGGCATCGCCGCTGACCCGGCCGTGCTGCGTGCCGCCTTCTCTGAAGTGCTGGTGCAGGACGGCACTGCCAGCGACCCGATTGCGCTGGGCGGCACGACCAACCACAGTGTGGTCATCCGAGTGGCCGCCCATACCCCGGAACAGGCCCTGCCTCTGGACAAGGCCCGCGAGCAGGTGATCGCCGCGATCCGCGCTGACCGCCAGCGCCAGGCCAGCGACAAGGCGGCCGATGCCATCCTGGCCAAGCTGAAGGCGGGCGCCACCCTGCAGTCGCTGGCCGCAAGCGAGAAGCTGCAGCTGAGCCCGATGCCGGGCCTGCCGCGCAGCCAGCCGGTGCCGACCCCGGAAATCAACCGCGCCATCTTCAGCGCGCCTGTGCCGGCCGAAGGCAAGCCGAGCTACGGCAAGGTCGACGTCAACGGTCACGCGCTGCTGTTTGCAGTGAACAAGGTCAACCCGGGCGACATCAAGGAAGTGACCGCCGAGCAGCAGAAGCAGCTCAAGGAGCAGCTGAGCCAGATCGATGGCATGGCCGCAGCCAAGGCCTACGTGGATGCGATGCGCAAGAAGTTCATGATCCAGACCACCGAAGCGAACCTGTAAGCCTCGCGGCGAGCAGATCGAAGAAGGCCCGGCATTGCCGGGCCTTTTTTGTCTTCGCGTCGTTTGTGTCGCGCTTGCGCTTTGGCAGTGGTCGAGCTTGCTCGACCGCCTTTTGTAGAGTCGAGCCGTGTTCGACTGCATCTGCTGCGCGCAGGCATGAAGAAGCCGAGCATGGGCTCGGCTCTACAGGAGGGCCTGGCTGGCGCGTCAGTCCTCGACGCGCAGCACCGCGCCCGGCTTCAGCACGCTGCTGCCACTCAGGCCGTTCAGTGACAGCAGCGCCTTCACCGGCATGCCATAGCGACGGGCGATGGTCCATGCCGACTCGCCATCGCGCACGGTGTGGCGGCGGCTGCGCGGGCGATCGGCAATCGTGGCGACGGTCTTGGCCGCCTGCGGCGTCGGTGTGGTCGTGGCAGCCGGTGCGGTGCTGGCCACCAGCGTGGTCGCGGTTTCCGTCACCGTCGCATTGGTGGCCGAGACCGGGGCCAGCACCCGGGTGGTTCCCGAGGCACGGTTGCCCGCGGCCAGGGCCGGGTTGAGGCGGGCGATCCTGGCAGGGTCCAGGGCGCGTTGTGCGGCCCACTGCTGGATGCTGGTGCCGGCCGGCAGGGTGTGGTCCTTCAGCACCGGCACGGTGCGGTCCAGCGAGGCCATCACGCCGGGCTGGTCTTCCACGTCCTCCAGCACGCAGGCCAGGGCATGCAGCTTCTCGACATAGGCATGGGTGACCGGTGACAGGCCGGGCAGCGCCGATGGCTTGGCGTTCTGCGCGTTCATGCCGGCCTTGCGCATGGACTGCAGGACCCGGTACTCGCCGGCGTTGTAGGCCATGGTGGCCAGGCGCCAGTCGCCGCCGAACATGCCGTGCAGGGTCTTCAGGTAACGTACCGCGGCCTGGGTGGAATCGACCGCCGACAGGCGGCCGTCGTAGCCGTTGGACATGGGCACCCGATGGTTGCGCGCGGTGGTGGCGATGAACTGCCACAGGCCCGTCGGACCGCTGCCATTGCGTGCATTGGGCCGATAGCCACTTTCCACGAACGGAATCAGTGCGAATTCGGTGGGCAGGTTGGCCTTGCGCAGCTCTTCGACCACGTAGCCGAACAGCACCAGCGCATCGTCGTCCTGGTTGGCCAGGCGTGAGGGAGCATGGGCGAACTGCTTCTGCCAGCGCGGGCTGGTGGCCTCGGCATCGCAGCTGGGCTCGGCCAGGCCGTCGCGGAAGCTTGTGAAGATCTCCTGGCCGTTGCGTACCGAAGCGGCCGGCAGCGCCGATGGATCCAGCGGCAGCGCAGCGGCAGCGGTCAGGTTCTGGCTGATGCCTGCGCCCAGCGACTGTGCGCCTGCGGTTCCTGCCAGCCCCAGCGCAAGACCCAGGGCCAGCGGCAGACTTCGGCGCATCATGCGCGGAAGCCGTCTTTCCAGTGCCGGAGACCGGCCATCACGTCGACGTCGTCCACGACGTCACGGCCCAGGTGCGCCGCCACCGACGCACGGATCGGCGCCGCGTGCACACGCAGGAAGGGATTGCAGTCGAATTCGCTGGCCAGGGTTACCGGCAGGGTGGAACGGTCATCGCGGCGCATGGCCAAAGCCTCCTCTTGGCGCTGCCACAGGGCAGCGTTGGCGGGGTCGACATGCCGCGCGAAGACGGCATTTGACACGGTGTACTCATGAGCGCAACAAAGCAGCAGTTGCGCGGGCAGGGCACCCAGCTTGCGCATCGACGCCAGCAGCTGGGACGGCGTACCTTCGAACAGGCGTCCACAGCCCAGGCTGAACAACGAATCTCCGCTGAAAAGATGTTCAGCAGTGTGAAACGCGATGTGGCTGCGGGTATGCCCGGGCACGGATAGTACGTGGAACGTCCGGCCCAGTGCCTGAACGCGTTCACCTTCGCCGACGCGGTGGGTCGCAGTGGGAATGCGCTCCTCGACCGGCGCGATCACCCGGACGCCGGGAAAACGCGCCTGCAGCGCGGGCACGCCACCGATGTGGTCATCGTGATGATGGGTGAGCAGGATCGTGTCCACGCGCAGGCCCTGATCGGCCACCGCAAGCACCGGCGCGGCATCGCCGGGATCGATGACCACGGCGGCGCCATCGTCGTCGATCAACGTCCAGATGTAGTTGTCCGCAAATGCGGGCAGGGCAGTCAGTCGCATAGAATTGGACCATGCCCGCGCTGCAGAGCACCCGTCAAGCGAGCCAGACCCCGTGGTTCGACAGTGAACCGGCGGAATCCCTGCGCATGCTGGAGCGGCAATTACTGCTGCCGCAGCTGTCAGTGCTGCCGGCACAACCCTGGTTGTGGATCGCGCCAAGCGCGTGCTGGCTTGATGATGCGCAGCTCGGCGGGCGTGGCCTGCGCCTGTTCCGGCAGGGGCAGGGCTATGCCGGCGATACCCGCTGCGCATTGCCGCTGCCGCTGGCCAACGAGAGTGTCAACGCGATCGTGCTGCAGCATGTGACCACCGGCGATGCCGACCAGCTGCTGGATGAGTGCGAGCGCGTGCTGATGCCGGGCGGCCACCTGTGGCTGAGCAGCCTCAACCCGTTCAGCCCCTACCGTACACATTGGCGCCAGCACGGACTGGTGGTGCGCACGCCGCAGCGGATTCGCCTGCTGCTCGGCCGCCACGGGCTGGAGTGCGACGATATGCGTTACATCGGCCCCCTCTGGCGCGGTGCCGGCAGCCGTCGCCCGGGCGGGTGGGCGCCACTGCGCGCGGCCTGCCTGTTCCATGCTGAAAAGCGCACGCTGGCCCTGCCCGGGCCGACACCGCTGCCGGTGCGCTGGCACGGCACCGTAGCCACCTGATTCTGGAGTTGTATTGAAAAGCATCGAAATCCACACCGACGGTTCCTGCCTTGGCAATCCCGGCCCCGGCGGCTGGGCTGCACTGCTGCGCTACAAGGGCCATGAGCGTGAACTGAGCGGCGGCGAAGCGCACACCACCAACAACCGGATGGAGCTGATGGCCGCCATTTCCGGGTTGGAGACGCTGACCGAGCCGTGCAACATCGTGCTCTACACCGATTCGCAGTACGTGCGGCAGGGGCTGACCCAGTGGATGCCGGGCTGGATCCGCAAGAACTGGAAGACCGCCGGCGGTGAGCCGGTGAAGAACCGCGAGCTGTGGGAGCGCCTGCATGCGGCCACGCTGCGGCACCAGATCGACTGGCGCTGGGTGAAGGGCCACTCCGGCGATCCGGACAATGAGCGGGTGGATACCCTGGCCCGCAACGCGGCCATCCAGATCCGCGACGCCAGCCCGGTAAACTGAGCCCATGCGTCAGATCATCCTCGATACCGAAACCACCGGCCTGGAGTGGAAGAAGGGCAACCGCATCGTCGAAATCGGCTGCGTGGAGCTGTTCAAGCGCCGCCCGACCGGCAACAACTACCACCAGTACATCAAGCCGGACTGCGAGTTCGAACAGGGCGCGCAGGAAGTCACCGGCCTGACCCTGGAGTTTCTGGCTGACAAGCCGGACTTCGCGCAGATCGCCGATGAATTCCTTGCCTTCATCGATGGCGCCGAGCTGATCATCCACAACGCGGCGTTCGACCTGGGCTTCCTCGACAACGAACTGTCGTTGCTGGGCCCGCAGTACGGGAAGATCACCGATCGCTGCACGGTGATCGATACCCTGGTGATGGCGCGCGAGCGCTTCCCGGGCCAGCGCAATTCGCTGGATGCGCTGTGCAAGCGGCTGGGCGTGGACAATTCGCACCGTGCGCTGCATGGCGGCCTGCTCGATGCGCAGATCCTAGGTGACGTCTACATCGCGCTGACCTCGGGGCAGGAAGAGATCGGATTCGGCCTGGGGGATGACGATGGCGGTGGCGCCGGTGCGGCGCTGCAGGCCTTCGATACCAGCAAGCTGCTGCCGCGCCCGCGCGTAGTGGCCACGCGGTCGGAGCTGGAAGCGCATGCCGCGCGGCTGGAGCGGTTGCGCAAGAAGGCCGGCCACGCGCTGTGGGATGGCCCGAAGGTGGAAGAACCCGTCAGCGCGTAATACATCGAGGTAGTGCCGGCCGCTGGCCGGCATCTACGTGATACGGGGTTTCCCGGTGAGCCGGCCAGCGGCCGGCATTACCGCATCTACGCGTGGCGTGGATCTACCGGTCAATGGCAGCGCACCAGGATCACGCTGATGTTGTCGCGGCCACCGCCGTCGAGTGCGGCTGCGACCAGCGTGTCCACGCATTCCTGCGCGCTGGCATCTTCGTAGGCGAGGGTGCGGGCGATACTGCGGTCGTCCACCTCCTCGGTCAGGCCGTCACTGCACAGCAGCAGCTGCATTCCCGGGCGCAGTTCACCGCTGGTGGTGGCCACGTTCAGGTGTGCCGGATCGGTCACGCCCAGCGCCTGGGTAACCACGTTGCGATGCGGATGCGCACGCGCCTGTTCGGCGGTCAGGTTTCCCTGCGCGACCAGTTCCTGCACCACGCTGTGGTCCTGGCTGAGCTGTGCCAGCTGTCCATCGCGCCACAGGTAGGCGCGGCTGTCGCCGACCCAGGCCACTTCATAGCGGTTGCCCTGCACGCGCGCGGCGACCACGGTGGTGCCCATCGGCAGGCTGTCATTGCGACGGCGTGAGGTGCGGATGATCTCTTCGTCGGCGGTGCGGATGGCCTGGGCCAATGGCGCGCCACGGCGTATCTCGCGCACGATGGTTTCGCGTGCCAGCGCGCTGGCCACTTCACCGCAGGCGTGCCCGCCCATGCCATCGGCCACCAGCCACAGGGCCAGCTCGCTGTCACCGTAGTAGGTGTCCTCGTTGAGCTCGCGGCGCATGCCGGGGTGGGTGAGGTGTCCGAATTCGATCATGGGGGCTGGGGCAGGGTGTTGCTGGGGAGACAGGCATCATCGGGTGGCCGCACGCATCCGGCAAGGCATGCGCCCAGGAAATTTTCACTTCATGGGCCGGAATGACTTGTCGTCGGCCTCACTTCCTCGTATGATGCGCGTCCCCGGTCCGCCGGGGACCACCCGGAGAGGTGGCAGAGTGGTTGAATGTACCTGACTCGAAATCAGGCAGGCGTTTATAGCGCCTCGGGGGTTCGAATCCCCCCCTCTCCGCCAGATACTTGAACTAAGCCCTTGAATTTCAAGGGCTTTTTTCATTTGTGGCCTGGCTGGTATGCCATCTGGTATGCCATCGGGGGCTGGCTGCTGCTGGATCCATCTGGACGGGGCGCGTCTGCAATTGGCACAGATGGTGTGCCTTGCTGAAAGGGACGTTTGCATGCCATAGATCGCTATACGGAGCAGCTCACGTCGCTGTGTGCCTTGCGATAGGCTTCGCTGGCCATTCAAATGAATGGCAGTAGCTAGACGATGCTGACAAAATTAGCTGATGTTTTGGTACTGTATACCGCAGTACATATGCAGCCGCCCTGGGGGGCTATGGCCACGTCCAAGACTGCCACACTGACACTTCGGATCGATCCAGACTTGAAGGAGGCTCTTCGAGTTGCGGCTGAGCATGAGCATCGATCGATTGCGAACATGATCGAAGTTCTTATACGCAGCCACTGCGAGCGACATGGCATTGATGTAGAGCGCTCGGTCGGAAAACCAAACAGCAACGGAGTGCGTTCATGATCAAGACTGTCAAGCAGGCCTGCAGGTTCAATCCCGTCATCCGTGACTATCGTATGGCTCAGGGCATCGAGAACCTCGCAGACCTCATCAATGACGCTGGCGATGGCAGCGAGTTCTTCTCGCGTAACTTCGTCACCCACGGCATGGATCAGCTCTTCCGCGAAGCTCTGCTGCGACTGTCCGGCAAGTCCGACCAGGCCGTCTTCGAGCTGACCCAAGCGATGGGTGGCGGTAAAACGCACATGATGATCGCGCTGGGCTTGCTCGCCCGCCATTCGCATCTGCGCAAGGATGTTCTGCCTGCGGATCTGGCCTCGCGCATCGAGTTTGGCCAAGCGCGTATTGCTGCGTTCAACGGTCGCAACAACCCCGACAACTTCATCTGGGGCGAGATCGCCACCCAACTTGGAGCTGCAGAAGCCATCAAGCCCTATTGGGCGAACGGCCCCAAGGCCGTCGATCAGCGTCAGTGGAAAGAAATCATCGGCGACAAGCCGACGCTGATCTTGCTCGATGAACTGCCGCCCTATCTGGACAACGCCAGCACTCAGGTGTTTGGCCAAGGCACGCTTGCCAACATGGCGGTTTACAGCCTCTCCAGCCTGATGAGTGCTGCGCTAGAACTGCCTAATTGCGCCATCGTGGTTGCAAACCTCTCGGGCAGTTACAAGGCTCAGACAAAGGCCTTGGCTGATGCCATCTCCAACCTGCAGCAGGAAACCCGCCGCCAGGCGATGACCATCACGCCTGTGCAACTGGCGGGCAACGAAATCTACGAGATCCTGAAGAAGCGTCTCATCGACGAACTGCCGGACGAACGCGTCATCTCCGACATTGCGGAGGAGTACGCGCAGCAGATCAAGAAGGCCGAGGATGGCGGCTATATAGTCGCCAGCAGCATCGAGCAAATCGCCGAGCAGGTCAGGGAAACCTATCCCTTCCACCCGTCCTTCAAGCACCTTGTCGCGCTGTTCAAAGAGAACGAAGGCTTCCGCCAGACCCGTGGCCTGATGCAGTTCACCGCACGCTTGCTCAAGAGTGTGAGTGAGCGCGAAGCCGACGATGTCTTCCTGATCGGCACACAGCATCTGAACTTGAACGACGAGCAGGTCAAGGACGAGATCGAGCGTATTGCGCCCAAGCTGATGCCGGCTGTGACGCGCGATATCGCAGATGCGGGCAACGCCATCGCCGAGCATATCGACATCGAACTGGCAGACGATGCCGCGCAGCAGGTCATGACCTTGCTGCTGTCATCCAGCCTGTCGCGTGCTGTCGGTGGCCGTATCGGTCTCTCCGAAAGCGAGTTGATCGAGTTCCTGGCTGCGCCGCAACGCAAGCCCGACGAGTTCCTGCAGGCATTGCAGCGCCTGCGCGAATCGGCGTGGTACCTCCACCGTGAAGAGCAACGCTTCTTCATCAAGGAAACCGAGAATCTCTCGCGCCAGATCGAGCGCAACGCCAAGGAAGTTCCGCAAACCAAGGTCGATCAGGCGCTCATCAATCGCCTTTCGGGCATCCTTGCCCCGGTCAGCAAAATCGCCTATCAGGCCGTGCAGGTACTGCCCCGGCTGGATGAACTCAAGCTCGGTGGCCCGCGCACGCTGATCGTTATCAAGCCGGATGGCAAGGTGCCGCCGAGCGAATTGCAAAACTTCTTCGATTACCAGCAGGAGAAGAATAACCTGCTGGTGCTGAGCGGCCAGGACAGCCTGTTAGCCGACGCAGTTGAGGAGCGGTTGCGCGAGTTGTATGCCATCGAGCAAATCCACAAACGCCTAAAGCCCGGTGACACTCTGTTTGATGAGGCCCGCGACCGCTTCGAGGAATCCGAGGATCGCTTCAGCAAGGCCCTGTCGGCAGCCTACAACCGGATTTATTTCCCAGCCAACGACCCGGTGGATGGGCGTGACGTCTTGGCTGGAGTCACTATTGATCAGGGCCTCAAGCTTGGCCAGGGCGATCAGTCCGCTGAGGCGCAGATCGAAAAACTGCTGGCTAGCCCGCGCGCCGACTACAAACTCGTAGCCGAGCTAGGCAAGGACAACTTCGACGAATGCTTCGCGCAGGCCGAGGAGTACCTGTGGCCGTCCGGCAAGGACAACCGCCGCACCCCTTGGAAGGATGTCACCACCCGCGCCAAGTGCTCGCCGATCTGGCCGTGGATGCCGGGTTCCAGCGGCCTCGACACGCTCAAGACCGAAGCCCTGAAGCAAGGCCGCTGGCGTTTGGGTGAGGATGGCTACATCGAGAAGGGCCCGTTCCCCAAGGACAAGGCAACCGTCAACGTCTCGGTCATCAACGTCAAGCCAGACACCGGCGAAACGATTCTGAGCCTCACGCCTCGCCACGCGGGCGACAGCCCCATCGTCTATTGGTCGAGCAAGCCCGACGTTTCCGACAAGGACAACAAAGTCGAAGACCTGGATAACTTCGCCACCGGCGAGGGCACGGTCTACTTCATGGTGAAGGAGCCCACCGGGCGCTACGAAAGCGGCCCCGCCACTCGCTGGCTGGCCGATCTCAAGATTCGTCATCAGATCGAGCCTGCGGCGGACAAGCGCCGCGTCACCCTGGCAGCTACACCGCACGCCGACATCTTCTATACCCTGGACGGCTCCAATCCCAAAGACGGCACCCGCTACGACGCGCCGTTCGAGATCGGTTCCGCAAGTGCCCGCCTGCTGGTGTTTGCCCGCGCGGGCGAGGCCAACAAGACAGCGGACTTCCAGATCCCGGCCAGCGGCGACAAAACCGTGCAGATCGTCGACAGCAAGCCTGCACGCCTACAAAGCAAGCGCGTTGCGCTTGACTCCACCGACCGTGTCTTCAGCGTCATCAACCGCTTTCGCGACCAGCCGGGCACGCGCTTCAAAGGCGTGCGCGTCGAAATCGGTGAGGGCGAGAACACCGTAACCGTGCGCTTCCAAGAGCGCGAAGTCACCGCCGCCATCATCGAAGGCGTGGTCAACAGCCTGCGCGATGTGCTCAAGGAGCCCGACGCCCCGCTCAACATTGCCATTGCCGACGGCATCGCCTTCGATACCGGCTTTGCACTCAAAGAGTTCGCCAAGCTCGCCGGTATAGAGCTGAAGCCGGGCGACATCAATCAGGAGGAATGAGGATGTCCAAAGTTGCAGGTAACACACCATTGCCCAAGGCACGTGCGCAAGTGCTGCACACGCTGGGTTTTGGCGTGCCTGCGACTTCTGATCCTCATCACTTCAAGGTCGTTATTCCCAAGGCCAGCACGGGCAAAGTTCAGATCAGCGAACACCTTGGCTTGCAGTCTGCAAGCAACGACAACGCAGTGATCGACCGCGTTCTACTGGATCGGCCGCGCTGGTCCGCCATCCGCGCCGAAGTTCAACGAGCCTTCAACGCTCGTCTGGCCGCGCACGGCATCAAGCCTGGTACGTGGAAGGTCGGCGACAACCCGGTGGATCGCCTGCTCGGCAAGGAATTGTGCGTACTGGCCTGGGCCGTCGAGCAGATGGAGATGGAGAAGATTCAAGTCGCTGTGCGCAACTGGTTGGCGCTGCGCCCGGAGGAACGTTGGTGGCTGTTTGGCATGACGGCCATGAGCACCGGCGGGGTGATGGATGGGGGCAAGGGCTGGCGCGCAGCGCTCAAACACGCCTTGGGCGATGTGGCGCAGAGCGAACTGCTTGCACCGCGTGCGCGACGTGTCAAGTCGGAACAAGACGCTGTCCAGATCTCCTTGGGCCTGTTCGGGGAAGACGCGCCATGAACGCCGTGCCCGTGCCCCAGCAGCCGAAGATTTATCACATTGCCCATGTGGATCGTCTGCCGTCCATCGTGGCGACGGGCGGGCTTTTGTCGGATGCGCTGGTTCAAGCGCAGGCGCTGGGCGGAACGATGGTGGGCATGAACCACATCAAACAGCGCCGACTGACCGAGCTTCAACTTGCCAGCCACCCCGGCTTGTTCGTCGGTGCCTGCGTGCCGTTTTACTTCTGTCCGCGCTCCGTGATGCTGTATTTGATCCACCGGCGCAATGCAGAACTGGCCTATAAAGGTGGTCAGGAACCCATCATCCACTTGCAAGCGGATTTGGGCGCAGTTGTGGCCTGGGCCAACGCGCAACCCGCTCGCTGGGCGTTCACGCTATCAAACGCCGGATCGTATTTTTTTGAAGACCGCAATGACTTGGCGCGTCTTGGTGAAATCAACTGGGCGGCGGTGCAGGCGAACAACTGGAGTGGCGGCCTGAAAGAAGGCAAACAAGCCGAGTTCCTGTTGGAGCAACATTTTCCGTGGCACCTGATCGAACGCATCGGCGTGCAGTCGGCCACGGTCTATCGACAAGTCGTCAACGCCCTTCCGGCGCACGGACACCGGCCTCCGGTCGAAGTGCGCCCGGACTGGTATTACTGAATGAGAGGAGCACAGCCATGATCGAGTACACCTCGGGCGACATCCTCCAGTGTGAGGCCGACGCACTGGTCAACACCGTCAATTGCGTCGGCGTGATGGGGCGTGGCATCGCCTTGCAGTTCAAGAATGTCTACCCCGAAAACTTCAAGGCTTACGAGGCCGCCTGCAAACGCGAAGCCGTGCACACTGGTCGCATGTTCGTTTTTGAGACGGGGCAGCTCACATTGCCGCGCTTCATCATCAACTTCCCGACCAAACGCCACTGGCGCGGCAAGAGCCGTATTGAAGACATCGATGCGGGCCTTGTCGATCTGGTCAATGTCATACGCGACAAGGGCATTCACTCCATCGCCATTCCGCCCCTGGGCGCAGGCCTGGGCGGGCTGGACTGGAACGAGGTGCGACCACGCATTGAGCGCGCCCTGGCAGAGCTTGCCGAAGTACGCGTGCTGGTGTTTGAGCCCAAGGGAGCCCCTGCCAACGACAAGATGGCACACGTGCGCGAGGTACCCAAGATGACGGCGGGTCGCGCCGCCTTGGTGGAACTGATGCAGCGCTATCTTGGCGGCCTACTTGACCCCTTTGTCAACCTGCTGGAAGTCCACAAGCTGATGTACTTCATGCAGGAAGCAGGCGAGCCGCTGCGTCTCCAGTACGTCAAGCATCACTACGGCCCTTACGCCGAGAACCTTCGGCATGTGCTGAAGGCGGTGGAAGGCCATTTGATCGCGGGTTATGCCGACGGCGGCGATGCGCCGGACAAGCCGCTCACGCTGGTGCCCGGTGCGGTGGAAGACGCCAAGGATTACCTGGATCAGCACGACATCAGCCGCGCCCGTTTCGAGCGCGTCACCAAGCTGGTCGAGGGCTTCGAATCACCTTACGGGCTAGAACTCCTCGCCACAGTGCATTGGGTGATGAGCCGCGAGGGTGCCACACAGCACGAAAGCGTGGAACGTCAGGTCTACAGCTGGAACGTACGCAAGCAGCAGTTCACCCCGCGCCAGCTTGCCATTGCCGAAGAGCGGCTGCGCTCCCACGGCTGGCTATCACCTGACGTGGCTTCGGCCCATTAAGGATTCATCAGGGAATGCAAAAAACAACAATCACTCTCACGCCCTTGGCCCTGAAAGATGCGCCCGCGCTAATCGAGTCGGTTTTTCCCGCCCAGAAGGTGTCGTTCGAGGCACAAAAGGAGCGGAAGGCAAATCTTGGCCAAACCCTGACCGGGCTGGGCTCCTACTGGAAGGGTCGCAAGCCACTGATCTTGGTGCGAGCCATCGTGCTTGGCACTCTGCTACCGCCCACTGACGACGCGGAAGCCGATCTCGCCATCTTCGAAAAGCTTATGGCCTTCGACGATGAAGGATTGGCCCGGCGGGCATTGGCTGCCAACGCGTTCTCGGTGTCCAAGCTCCAGGAGATGATCCCCATCTCGGACCCGGAGCGCTACTTTGGCGGACGTGGTTGGCGACGCGACATCACCGATGACGACAAGCTGGTGCTGTACCGCCAGGCGCTGGCCACCCTGTCAGGTTACGAAGAAAAGGCCAGCATCAGCAAACGCCCCGAAGAACTGGATCAAGACTGGCTCTTCGCCCCGGTGTGGGCAGAGGTCAACCGTCACTATGCTCATCTCGGTTTGAGCGTGCAGTCCTTGCCCGAGCTGGTGGAACAGCTGGGCGTATTGCGCTACGGCCACCGCGCCCGCGTGGGCGACACTTTTAGCGGCGGCGGCTCCATCCCTTTTGAGGCTGCGCGCATCGGCTGCGACGTGTATGCCTCCGACCTCAATCCCATCGCATGCATGCTGACTTGGGGCGCATTGAACATCATTGGTTCAAGCCCGGAGCGACGCGAAGAAATCGAGAAGTCACAGGAACGTGTTGCCAAGTCGGTGGATGCGGAGATTACGAAGCTGGGCATCGAGCACGACAAGCAAGGCAATCGAGCCAAGTCATATCTTTATTGCGTAGAAGCCCGTTGCCCGGAGACGGGATGGATGGTTCCTCTGTCTCCCTCGTGGGTGATCTCTAAGGGCCGGAACATCATCGCTCGCCTGAAGCCGGATCACGGCAACAAGCGATTCGACATCGAGATTGTCAGTGGCGTTTCGGACAAGGAAGCAGCGGCTGCTGATCAGGGTACGGTACAAGACGGCGACATGGTCTATACGCTGGACGGAAAGACCTATCGCACGCCCATCAAGACGCTGCGCGGCGACTATCGGAATGCCGATGGCAGCACGGGCAACCGCCTACGCCGTTGGGAGAAGAACGATTTCAAGCCTCGCCCTGATGATGTGTTTCAGGAACGGCTCTACGCCATTCACTGGATCGCCAAGGACTCGCTCACCAAGTCCCGGCAGGAGACTTGGTTTGCCGCCCCGACCGACGCCGATTGGGAATGTGAGCGCCGCGTGGAAACGCTCGTCGCCGAAAAGCTGAGCCAGTGGCAGGATGAAGGACTGGTTCCGGATATGGCCATCGAACACGGGGACGAAACGACGCGTCTATTCCGTGAACGCGGCTGGACGCACTGGCACCATTTGTTCAACGCCCGCCAGCTTCTTCTGATCTCGCGCTACTTCCAGCATCGCACGCCGGAAGACTACGTCTTCAACGCCAAGTCGCTGGATTGGAACTCCCGGATCGCCAACTGGATGAACCATTGGGAGAAGACCAACAACGTCTTCTACAACCAAGCGTTGAACACGTTCTACAACTACGGCATCCGTTGCTTTTTCAGCCACGAAGCAGGCCGGTCGTTCGGCTTTGCCAACAGTCCGCTTCCAGAGACTCGCCGGTCGATCAAGTGCCGTGATGCAGCCAAGCTTGAAGACGACGCCGATATCTGGATCACCGATCCACCCTATGCGGATGCGGTGAATTACCACGAGATCACCGAATACTTCATTGCCTGGTTGCGCAAGAACCCACCCAAACCCTTCGATGACTGGGTGTGGGATTCGCGCCGCGCACTGGCGATCAAGGGGTCACACGACGAGTTTCGACGTGGCATGGCTGCCGCCTACAAAGCAATGGCCGATCACATGCCTGACAACGGCATGCAGTGCGTGATGTTTACCCATCAGGACAGCGCCGTCTGGGGCGACCTGATCGGCATCTTCTGGGCTGCGGGCCTACAAGTTGTGGCGGCGTGGTACATCGCAACGGAAACCAATGCAGCCATCAAGAAGGGAAGCTTTGTCCAAGGCACCGTCATCCTGATGCTCAAGAAGCGAGCGGCTGGCGAGCGAACTGGCTTCAAACAGCGCCTGCTACCCGCTGTGCGGCAGGAAGTGGCGCGCCAGATCGAAACCATGATGCACTTGAACGACACCGTGGCCGCCCATCACGGTGAGCCGGTGTGGGGCGACTCCGATTTGCAGATGGCCGGTTATGCGGCAGCGCTCAAGGTGCTGACCGCCTACACACGCATCGGCGACGAGGACGTCACCACCTTTGCCCTGCGCCCGCGCGCACGGGGTGAAGTGACCGTGGTGGACGAAATCGTCCAGCAGGCAGCGGAAACCGCATCCAGCCTGCTCGTTCCAGAGGGCCTCACCGCCGACGCGTGGGGGCGCCTCACTGGCATCGAACGCTTTGTACTGCGGATGATGGACATGGAAACCGCAGGCACGTCCAAGCTGGACAACTATCAGAACTTCGCCAAGGCGTTCCGCGTGACGGACTACAGCCGCGTGATGGGCGACATGCGCCCCAACAACGCACGCCTCAAGCGCGTCAGCGAATACGCTTCGCGCGATCTGACAGATGCCGCCGAGATCGGCGTGACGCGGCTGGGTCAGCTCATCATCGCATTGCAACAGCTGCTCAAGGACACGGAGGCGCAAGTTATCGTCGAACAACTGCGATCCGAGATGGCGGACTTCCTGGAGGCCCGATCCCTGCTTGTGGACATGCTGGGCTTCATCGAGCGCAAAGCGCCCGAATCTGAGGTGCGCTCTGCCGCCGAGGTGTTGGGTGCGCGTTTGAAGAACATGCGCTTCGGCGATTGAGGGAAATTACATGCAGGCGGATTTTCTCGATGCACATGAACGCCATTGGGATGATGCGGAACGCTTGTTTCAGTCGCAGCGCTGGGCCAATGCCGATCATCTGTACGGCATGGCGGCGGAGTGTGGAATGAAGCGGCTGATGCTGGCGTTTGGAATGCAATACGATGCAATCAAGGATCGACCTGCCAGCCAACAGGACCGGGTGCATGCGGATGGCACTTGGGCGCGTTTCGAGAGCTATCGCAGCGGCCATGCGCAAGGGACGAGCTATGCGCTGTCGCCCGGTAATCCATTTGCAGACTGGGGCGTTTCCGATCGCTATGCCCATCAGTCCAACTTCGATCAAGCGCGAGCGCAGGGGCATCAAGCCGGCGCTCAGACAGTACGCAGCCTGATTACCAAGGCGCAATACGAGGGCTTGCTATGACCACCTTCGATCAGATTCTGCCGATCACCACTGGGGTGCTGGCGGCTCATCGCGACACACTGTCGCGGCTGGAATGGTTGATCATCAATCGCGACCTTAACGGGCGAGTGCGCTTTATTGCACCAGAGCAAGTCCGCGAGGACCAGGGCCTGCGTGCGACTATCGAGGCTGTTTACCAAGCACTGGCCGAGCGCCTGGCGCCGCACGCTTATCAGCCGGCGATGGGCATTTTGTATGAAGCCAATCTAGAGCAGGCTAGGCAGGGCGCATCCAGCTATGACGTGAACGGATTCGAGAACGTGTGGGTGGTGGACCGACTGGCCACCGAGGCCAACTGGGCGCGTATCGCGCCGGAAACGCAAGGTGCTCCGCGCATTGTGTTCTTTTCCATCAAGGGCGGCGTTGGCCGCTCTACGGCGCTGGCTGCCACGGCGTGGCAACTGGCGCAGGCTGGCAAGCGGGTGCTGGTGTTGGACCTTGACCTGGAGTCGCCCGGACTGTCCTCCGCGTTATTGCCGGTGGAACGGCAGCCGATGTACGGCATCACCGACTGGCTAGTTGAAGACATGGTGGGCAACGGCGATGTCGTTCTCGACAGCATGGTTGCTACCAGCAATCTCTCTCATGACGGTGAAATCCATGTTGTTCCTGCTCATGGTGCGAAACACGGTGAATACATCGCAAAGTTGGGCCGCGTCTGGATGCCCAAATTGCACGCTGATGGAAGGCGCGAGGCGTGGTCGGCTCGGCTTGAGCGCTTGTTGCATACGCTGGAGGCGCGTATCCAGCCGGATGTGCTGCTGATCGACTCGCGCTCCGGCATCGACGAAATCGCCTCTGCTTGCATCACTGATATGGGTGCAAATCTGATTCTGCTGTTTGCGCTCGAAGGTGAGCAGACTTGGAACGGTTATCGAATGCTGTTCGAGCAATGGCAGCGTGCCCAGGTGGCCGAAGAAATCCGTGAGCGCCTGAAGGTTGTAGGCGCCATCGTGCCTGAGCTGGATCGGGTGACTTATCTGGAGGGCTTGCGCGAGAGCGCATATGGCATTTTTGCCGACAGCCTCTACGACGAGATTGCGCCGGCCAATCCAGCCGCCATCGGGCCGAGCGCGAGCGGTGACGGGAAGTGGCGGGTTGAGGAGCTGGTAGAAGGCTGGAACTTTGACGAGGCGGATGAAGGCGCGCCCCACTACCCGTGGGCAGTGAACTGGCACCGCAGTTTTGCCGGTCTGCGCTCATTGCAGGGTCGGCTCGCCAGCATTGATGCGCAGGAGGTGCAGACCGTTTTCGGCCCGCTGATCGGCGGTGTGCGCGACGCCATTGAATCAAGGAGTTTGTCATGACGTCAGCTCAGCAGTTGCGCGAAGCCATTCTGGCCGCGCCCCTGGAAACCAGCAATTTCGCGGAAACCCCGCAAGCCGGAACCTTGTATCTACCCCCTTCGCACCTCAAGGCATTGAGGTTGGATGCGCACGTTGTTGTAGGGGGGCGAGGCGTGGGCAAATCATTCTGGACGGCAGCCCTGCAATCGAACCCGCTTCTCCAGCAACTGGGCACTGCGGTCACTGAGTTGCAGGGCATTGAAGTTTTCGTCGGCTTCAGCAATGCCGAGGCCATTGACGACTATCCGAATGCCGACGTTTTTGCCGCTTTTCTTGACCAGGATGGCGACCCCTATGATTTGTGGCGCGCCGTGATTGTGCGCAGGGTTGCGCAAAAGGCCGGCGAGCAGATTCCGCTTACCAGCTGGCAAGCAACGGTCAATTGGTTGAAGCAACAGCCGGAAGACGCGGCGCGATTGATGCAACGTCCACGTAACTGGAAAGGCTTGGTGCTCTTTGATGCGCTGGATCGCACCAGCACCGACTGGCGGCGCATGGACGGC
The DNA here is from genome assembly GCF_029839005.1 of Stenotrophomonas sp. GD03958. Lineage (NCBI taxonomy): Bacteria > Pseudomonadati > Pseudomonadota > Gammaproteobacteria > Lysobacterales > Lysobacteraceae > Stenotrophomonas > Stenotrophomonas sp. GD03958. The sequence goes on from NZ_JAOBZT010000024.1 coordinate 39,219, forward strand.
ATCGTGCGCGGTCTACTGCGGGCAACGCTTTGGCTGAAGGCCTTTGCCGGTCTGTACGCCAAGGTGTTCTTGCGTGAGGACCAGGCCGAGCGCACCGTGTTCAATTTCCCGGATGCCTCCAAGCTCACCGCCACCAAGGCTGAACTGACTTGGGCCAGACATGACCTGCATGGCCTGCTCTGGCAACGTCTGATCAATGCGCCCGATCCAAGTGGCGTGTGTCTGCGCGATGTTTGTCCGCACGAACAGCAAAATGGCGTGTGGCGTGTCGCGCAGCCGATGAAATCGGAGTCAGAGGCGCAAAAGCAGGCATTTGCAACCCTGGCCGGGCCGTGGATGGGGCGTGACCGGCGTCGGGGTGTGCCCTACACATGGTCGGTGGGTCATTTGGCCGATGGGCGCGGCCAGACCTCGCCACGCTCCTTCCTCGCAGCCATTAGGCGCGCGGCGGAAGATTCCAGCGAGCGCTATCCGCAGCATGACCATGCCTTGCACTTTGAGAGCATCAAGCGCGGCATTCAGAAGGCATCGGAAATCCGTGTGCAGGAAATGGCCGAAGACTACCCGTGGGTGCCTGAGGTCCTCGCCGCTCTGAGCGGTATGAACGTGCCAATTGATTTCGATGTGGTATTAGCTAAGTGGCAAGAGGCGTTTCCTGACGGCGCACAAGGCATTAGCACTACCCAGCTGCCCGCACAGCACGTTGATCGTGGCTGGAGCGGTGTACGTGAGGATCTGCAGCGCCTGGGATTGTTGGAAGTCAGAAAGGATGGTCGCATCGACATGCCCGACCTGTACCGCGTCGGTTTCGGCTTGGGTCGCCGCGGCGGCGTGAAACCCAAGAATTAACACTTATGAGCATTCGGCGTTTCTCTTCGCGTACCCATCGGCTGGATGCTAGCTTCCTGATGCAGCATCTGGCCGGTGCCAAAAGCTACAAGCGCATCGCTGGTTACTTCACCAGTTCTTTGTTCGAGGTAGCAGGGGAAGCACTGGAGCACATTCCTGAGGTCAAGATCGTCTGCAACGTGGATATCCACCCGGACGATCTGAAAGTGGCGCAACTGCGCGAGAGCAAGATGCTCGGCCGCTGGAACGAGCGCGCCCTGGAGGCCGAGGCACTGCTGAACCGCGAACGCTATCGGCGGCTGGACGCCTTCCTCGCCAAGCATGGGCAGGCGGTGCGCATAGCACCGGACGATATCTGCGGTTTTGTGCATGGCAAGGCAGGTGTGATTACCCTGGCTGATAGCCGTAGGCTGGGGTTCCTCGGGTCGATGAATGAGACTCGAAACGGCTGGCAGCGCCACTACGAAATCCTGTGGGAGGACGAATCGCCAGAGGGCGTGGCGTGGATCGAGGAAGAATTCGACTTCCTCTGGAACGCCGCCAAGTCCCTCCCGCAGGCCGTGATTCGCGAGGTACATCGGCGTGGCTACCGGCGTGAGATCGAGTTTATCGAGATCGATGATGACGAGAGTCTTGCTCCTGCAGCCCTGATCGAATCACCGCTGTACCGAGAAGGTCAACAACTCCAGCCGTGGCAGCAGGGCTTTCTGACCGAGTGCCTACGCCACCAGCGTCTGTACGGCACGGTGCGCTTGCTGTTGGCAGACGAAGTAGGCCTGGGTAAGACGCTGTCGCTCGCTACCGCCGCGTTGACGCTTTGCTTGTTGTCCGACAAGGACAATGGGCCGCGTCGTCCGGTCGTGATCTTTGCACCTGCCACGCTGACCGAACAATGGCAGACCGAAATGCTGGACAAGCTGGGCATCCCGACCGCCCGCTGGGATACCGTTGGCAAAGTCTGGCTGGATGCTGACGAACGAGTGCTGTCGCCTGCCGGGCGCGAGCAAATTGCTCATTGCCCGTTGCGCATCGGCATTGTCTCCACCGGCTTGATGATGCGCGACTCGCTGGAAAAGCAGTACCTGCTGGGTATGCGCTTCGGCGTAGTGATTCTCGACGAAGCGCACAAAGCCAGAACCCGCCAGGGCTTCGGAAAGGAAGCTGGAACACCAAATGAGCTGCTGGCCTTCATGCGCGAGATCGCCGCCCGGGCAGATCACGTGCTGCTGGGAACGGCCACGCCGATACAGACCAACCCTGCTGATCTATGGGACTTGCTTGGCATCCTGCATCAAGGCCCAGGCCGTTTCGTGCTCGGCCACGACCTGGCGACGTGGCACCGACCCGACGAAGTGCTTGACATTCTCGCGGGCCGCGTGGAGGTCGAATCGCTCACCCATGCGTGGGAACTGTTGCGCTCGCCGCTTCCGCGCACGGAATCAACCAGTGAGCCTCGCGCTCGTCGCTTGTTCTCAGCTATCCGGCAAGACTTGGGTTTGCAGAACGGCGAGTGGCAAACCAACCGTTCGCTGGCAGATCTGACGGAGGAAACACGGGAGATTCTGGAAGAGGAGTTGGAGCGCCGTATATCAGGTGCAACGCTTTTTCAGCGCGAAAACCCGCTGGTACGCCATGTCGTTCTTCGCAAACGCCAGCAGCTTGAAGACGCTGGGCTACTGGCTCGCGTCGGCGTGGACGTGCATCCGGAACGAGGGCAAATATCGGAGCAGCGCGCTTTCGATGCCTTGTTCGAGGGCAAAGCACTGCGCACGTCCGAAGACTTCAGGCAGGCGTACGGCGAAGCACGTGCGTTCGGCAAGGCACTGGCCAAACGCGGTAAAGGCAGCGGTTTCATGAAGAACATGATGGAGCAGCGCATCTGCTCCAGCGTACACGCGGGCTTAGCGTCGGCCCAGCGCTTGCTACAAGGCGATGCCGAGCATGAGGAAGACGAAGAATTGGAAGTTGATCTCACAGTCGAGACAGGTGAGGAGCGCGAGGTTCTTCAACGTCTGATTACCCGACTCGAGCGGTTAGAAGCCGATCCGAAGATGGAGGCCGTCGTCCACTTCCTCGACAAGGAGAAATGGCTGGAATTGGGCGTCATCATCTTCAGTCAGTATTACGACACAGCGAAGTGGTTGGCGGACTTGCTGGCGTCGCGTTACCCGGAAGAAGCTGTCGGCCTTTATGCGGGTGCGGGCCGGAGCCGTCTGTACCAACGTGGTGACAGCGTTAGTGTCGAGCGTGAAACCCTGAAGCGGATGGTCGCCGAGCACCAGATTCGCATCATGGTGGCTACCGATGCCGCCTGCGAAGGCTTGAACCTGCAAACGTTGGGAACGCTAATTAACGTCGATCTGCCGTGGAACCCAACGCGCCTCGAACAGCGGATTGGCCGCATCAAACGCTTCGGACAGCGGCGTGAAACCGTTGACATGCTGAACCTCGTGTTCGAGCAGACCGTGGACGAAAAGATTTACGAGCGCCTTTCCGAGCGCATGAAGAACCGCTACGACCTCTTCGGGTCGCTGCCAGACACCATCAAGGATGAGTGGATCGAGGACATCGAAACGCTGGGTGAGCAGCTGGATGACTACATCAACGCGCAGAAAACCGCGACGGGCTTTGATCTACGCTACACCGGCACGATGATGCCACCGGACAAGGATTGGCGTGAGTTCACGGAGGTTCTATCAAGACGCGATCTGGCTACTCTGATGAGTACAGCTTGGAGTTAGCTTTTTAGGGATGTTAGTTTCTGATTTTTTCACTTTGATTAGGAAAATCATCATTCTATTAAATTTCAAACACATATTACCCAGTTGATGCCGGTGGTTGCTGGCTTCGCGTGTCGATGCTCCGCAATGAAGCATCTTCCTTGGGTATGGCTGTATGAAAGAAAGATCCGATTGTCTGTACTGTGTTTTGGTTGTCGCAGCCTCCATCATCGCTGCGGTTGCTCGGTGTGCTCTGTCTTCGGGCAGTGAAGACATCGAACCCTTTAATTGATACTGCATTGGCATACGCACAAGGCCCGGCATCGTCCGGGCCTTGTGCGTTTGTGTCGTAAGAAGCGAGGAAAATACGATGCATCTGATTGAAACAATGGCCTATGCGGGCGCTAAGCCATGGCATGGTCTGGGCAATAAGCTTGAACAGCACCAGCCCATTGAGGTCTGGAAGCGTCAGGCAGGCATGGATTGGCAGATCGAGGACTCCGAGGTCCGTTTCATCACGGGTAGCAATGCCATCGGTGCCATCCACTCCTTCCCGGAGCAGAAGGTGCTTTATCGCTCCGATACCAGGAAGCCGCTGGCTGTCGTCTCCAAGCGGTTCAAGGTTGTCCAGCCGGGAGAGATCCTGGAGTTCTACCGTGATCTGACGCAGCACAGTGGCTTTGAACTGGAGACGGCGGGGGTGCTCAAGGGTGGCAAGAAGTTCTGGGCCATGGCTCGGACGGGCCAGAGCACTTCGCTCAAGGGACGTGACCGGGTGGATGGCTATCTTTTGCTTGCTACTGCCTGTGACGGTACGTTGGCCACCACGGCGCAGTTCACCTCGGTGCGGGTGGTGTGCAACAACACCCTGCAGATCGCTCTGGGAGACAGCAGCGGAGCCATCAAGGTCCCGCATCGTAGTCAGTTCGACCCGGATGCTGTGAAGCGCCAGTTGGGGATCACCGTCTCGACCTGGGACAGCTTCGTGGCTCGCATGAAAGCCCTCTGCGACCATCCAGTTAACCCCGATACGGTCGATGGTCTGTTGCGACGGGTGCTTACCTACCAAGGCCAGGGCAGCGCCGCTGAGGTCGTCAACGAACAGGCGCTGGCCAGTGTCCGTGCCCTGTATGAGGGCGGCGGTCGAGGCGCGTTGTTGCCTTCCAGCCGTGCAACGGCCTGGGGTGTACTCAACAGCGTCACGGAGTACGTTGACCACCACCGACGAGCTCGTAGCGATGATCACCGCCGTGATGCGGCATGGTTCGGTGCTGGAGCTCAGCTCAAGCAGCGCGCGTGGGATGAAGTGATGAAGTTGGTGGCCTGATGGAAGCGCAGGCCTATCACTTGACCACATCAGGGGCCGGATCCAAAGAGGAAGACAGCAGGATCCGGGTACGTGAGGACAGGACGATTGCGAGGGCGCTGCAGATCCTGCAGAAACGGGCATCGTTGCCAGGGGAAGTGCTGGGAGGAGCAACCCAGAGCGCATTGTTCTTCCGGCTACGTCTGGGGGGTGAAGACCGCGAGCATTTTGAGGTCGCCTTTCTCAACACGCAGTTCCAGCTCATCGCAGTTGAGCGGCTTTTCTCAGGGACGATTGATGGAGCCGAGGTCCATCCTCGGATCGTGGTTCAGAGGGCACTTGCACACAATGCATCGGCGGTACTCATGGCTCACAACCATCCAAGCGGTAGCTTGCAGCCATCTGCATCAGATCGGGCAGTCACGGCGCGGCTGAAGGCTGCCTTGGACACCGTGGACGTGAGGCTGTTGGACCATTTCGTTGTCACCAGCCATGAGGTGGTCTCGATGGCCTCTCAAGGCATGGTCTGACAGAGCTGCAGCGATCAGTGCTGTCGCTTCGCCCATCCATCTTGCCCACATCGATAGCTTGAAATGAAAGACCTGACCAAGGCCGCCCATCAAGGCGGCCTTTTCTATTCCGGAGATTGCCAATGAGCAAGCACACCGCGTTGCGTTTGGTTGATACGCGTTCACTGGATCGCCAGCAGTGGCTGGAGGTCCGCAATGGCGGCATCGGTAGTTCGGATGCTGCCACCGCCGTCGGGTTGAACCCCTACAAGAGCCAGCTGGAGCTGTGGCAGGAGAAGACGGGCCGAAAGCCAATGGAAGAGATCCCCCCTGGACAAGAGGATCCCCGCTACTGGGGAACCCTGCTCGAACCCATGGTGGCCACGGCCTACCAGGAGCGCACGGGGAACCGGGTACGCCGGGTCAACGCCGTTCTGCAGCATCCGACCTTCCCGCACATGCTGGCCAACCTCGATCGAGAGGTAATTGGTTCCCCGGCGGTCCAAATTCTTGAGTGCAAGACAGCTGGGGAGTTCGGCTCTCGGCTGTGGAAAGACGGGGTGCCCGAGTATGTACAGCTCCAGGTTCAGCACCAGCTAGCTGTGACGGGCAAGCAGGCCGCTGAGGTGGCTGTTCTGTTGTGCGGTCAGGCTCTGCAGATCCACCGCATCGAGCGAGACGAAGAAATCATCAGTCGATTGGTGGTGCTGGAAGCCCGTTTCTGGGAGCACGTCATCAATGACATCGAGCCTCCAGCCGATGGCTCGGAATCAGCGGCTCGGGCGCTTCGGAGCCTGTATCCGGGCAAAGACACGGTTGTCGACTTCAGTCAGGACGAGGCGCTGGTCGAGACGTTCTCCAACCTGGTGTCTCTCAATGAGGCAGTAGCAGTGCAAGAACAGCAGGCAGAGCTGCTGAAACAAACGCTGCAGCAAGCCATGGGCGACGCATCCGTTGCCAGATTTGGCTCGCTGGGGGAGGTGATCTACCGCCGCAGCAAGGATGGCACGTCCCTGGACACCAAGCGGCTTGCAGCCGAGTACCCGGAGATCGCTGCAGCCTGCACGGTCGTCCGTCCGGGTTCGCGCCGTTTCCGGATCAACACCACGATCAAAGAGGTCAAATCATGCTGAAGGGACTGGCTATAACACCGCCCGTGATTGGGCGTATTTCCATTGGCCGGGTAGTGGAGCGCAATGGCAAGCGACTACCCGAAAAGGACGATCAGTTCACCCTTACCAGCCAGGTGCAGAACCGGGAGGGCTGGGTACTGCATCCACTGGATGAGGAGCTACGGAAGACATCGGAGGGTAACAAGCTGCGATCCATCCCGGTACGGCTGCTCTTCGACGACCCAACACTGAACCTGCGAGCGGACTACTCGCTGTTCAATCGAGAGAACGGAAGGCCGCTGTGCGTAGGCAACGGAGACACCTGTCGACGTGCTGGGCCAGAAGGCATGGAGACGCTGCCTTGCCCAGGGCCGGATGCGTGTCAGTTTGCCAATGGGGGCTGCAAAGCCTATGCCCGTTTAAACGTGGTCATTGGGGACGGGGAGGGGGATGCGATGGGCAGCTTTGTTCTGCGCACTACCTCCTACAACACCATCCGGACACTCGCAGCGCGACTGCACTACCTCAGTGCGGTGTCAGGTCGTCGGCTGTCTTGTCTGCCCCTAGAGCTGAAACTACGAGGTAAGTCCACCACGATGAGCTACCGATCAGCGATCTACTACGTCGATCTGGTGGTTCGGAGCGGGCTGACGCTCGAATCGGCGGTCGCAGAAGCGGTGGACCGACACGCCGCAAGAGCTGCGGCAGGGATCGACCAAGCTGCACTGGATGAGGCAGCGAGACAGGGCTTCGCAAATGGAGCCTTCGAGGATCTGGACGAAGACGTGCCGGCCGTGGTCGAGGAGTTCTATCCGTCAGGGCATGGCGAGGTTGCACAGGCTCCTGCGAAGGAAAGTCTCAAGGATAGGCTGGAAGCGCAAGCGTCCCGGTTGGCGTCGTAGGAGAGCAGCACCGGTTCGGACTCGTATCAGGTTCGGACGAGAGGCAGTTCAGGTCCTGAGCAGACAGAGGATGAAACGGACCGATTTGTGGGCGCAGAGGGCGAGACATGCTAGGGGGCGAAAGCTCCCTAGCATGTAAGTGTTTGATTTTTCTTTGATCTGGTCGGTTGTGCGCGTCCCTGGAAAAAACCTGGATTTTTTTTCCCTGTACCCCCAACAGCAGCATATCGACACTGATCACGTCGGAGGCCAATCCCCTTCGATAGGAAACCGGCCGGATTCCTTCCTGAAACGTTCAACACAACGAAGGAATCAACAAATGAAGCACATGACGTCCAGTCTGCGCCAGGGCGTAGACAAAAGCATGCCTTTGGCTGAGGAGAACAACACTGGCTGGAAAGCAGGGTGGCCGGATAGCCCGACGCTCCGCTTGAAGGAGCTGATCAAGCTGCTCCGTGTCAGCAGGAGCAAGGCGTACGAACTGATGAAGTCCGACCCGAACTTTCCGAAGGGCATTCCGCTCTATGACAGCGAACTGTCCCCGAAGTTCTACTGGACGCATGAGGCCATGGCATGGGCTGAAGGGCGTGCAGCCAAGTTCCGCCGTGCGATGGAGGTGAAGTGATGGCGATTAATTACGGAATTCACACCTCGCCGCTTGAGGCGCTCAAGCATGCTCTGGATGAGCAGCTGTCCAAGGGCAAGAGCAAGCTCGAGCAGGACTTCAGGCAGGCCTATCCGATCCTGGAACAGCACATCGCAAAGAAGATGCGCAAGAAGATCCTGGTAGATCAGTTCAATGCTGCGTACAAGCATGAGCTGAACCTGATTCAGTTCCGAAAGCTGCTCAATGAGGAGCGTGCTCGTCGCCATGCGGAGGGCGATGCTGCTCGGTGCCAGAGCTGTGGCCATCTGTTGGTCGAGGCTGAAGAGCAGACCGCGTTTGGCGCGGCAGAGGAGGATGCATGATGACTACCCATTGGCAGCGTTATGCCCCCAAATATCCCCTGGAAAGCTTCCATCACATTGCGCGTGAGGCTGGTCTTGAGCTCTTCCGCAACGTGCAGGTTCCTGATGCCATGGTTGGCATGGGTCTCATCAATGCCATCTCGATGGCTTGCCAGGGGCTGATTGATGTCAAGTTGCCAACCGGGCAGACCCGGCCTGTAACACAGAATTTGATGCTTGTTGCTGAGTCTGGTGAGCGCAAGTCGACGGTGTTCGAGCTGCTGCAGGCGCCTTTCCGCAATGCAGATACGAAGGCGATGACTGCGTTCAAGCAGCAGACTGAGGCTTATGAGATCGAGTACGGACTCTGGACGGCCAAGATGAAGGGGTTGAGGAGCGCGATCAGTAAAGCAGTTGCAGCAGGTAAGTCTGCGGAAGCACTCGAGTCACAGCTGAAGGAGCACGCAGAAAAGAAACCTCTGCAGCCTCGCTTGCGCTGCTTCCTGCGGCAGGACATCACGGCCAAGGCCATTATGGAGGCCGTTCAGGGTGATGGTGAGTCCATCGCCATCACGACTGATGAAGGTCACATGCTGTTCAAGAGCGAGGCAATGGCGAATGTGGGCTTGCTCAATCGTCTCTGGGATTCACCAGGAATGATGCCGTTGGATCGAGCGGAGAACGAGCATCTGATTGCGATGAATCCGCGCGTGTCTGTGAGCATCATGACCCAGTACGAACCGCTCAAGCAGTTCCTCAATAGGCGAGGCTCTGTCGCAAAGGGGAGTGGGCACTGGGCACGCTATTTGGTCGCGTGGCCTCGCTCCATGATGGGCTATCGGCGAATCGAGGACGTGGAACCGGTGTGGGAGCATTTGCCCGCATTCCATGAGCGGGTCGCGGAGCTGTTGTTGAAGTACAAGGAGCTTTCAGCCTCGGGCGCCGTTGTTCGTGAAGTGGTGTCCTTCTCCATCGATGCCAGGGCACGCTGGGTAGAGTTGGCATCAGAAACTGAGTCTTTGCTGCGCGACGGGGAGTACTTGAGCGATATCAATGACTTCGCGGCAAAGATCATGGAGATCGTGGCACGACTCGCTGCATCGATGCAGTACTTCAGTGGAGAGGGAGGTGACATCACCCTCGATACGATCAATCGTGCCTTCGAGATCGTTCGGTGGCATGTTGATGAGTACAAGCATCTGTTCTCACCTGCGTTCGTGGTATCGCAGGATCAGGCCGATGCTCAAGCTCTGGATCGGTATCTGCATGCAAAGTGGTGGAGAGGGATTTATTCGGATACGTGCGTTCCCAAGAACCAGGTTTTGCGCTGTGGACCTGTACGTAACCGAGCAAGGCTGAATGCAGCCATCTCGGTTCTTGAAGGCCAGGGAGCAATTCAGATCTGCAGTGGGTACCGGGACAAGAGGACGTATCTGCGCTTGATGAATAACTACTTCGATCGGAGGGCGCTGTAAGCGGTCTTTACACCGAGGAAGCCCCGGCGATAGTCCGGGGCTTTTTTGCTGTGGTCAGTAGGTGCCATTGCGATTCTGCGACTTTGTCGCAGAATCACTGGGTAAGGTACTGGCCTCTGCCCGGTTTTAAGTGACTGAAGCTACCTGCGCTTCTTTACGGCATTGAGCATACTGTGACTTCTCTGCATCTGCCATCTCCTTGACGAAGCGTTGGCCGAGGTGGCGCTCCGGTGACCTGGTAATGCCCTGGTCGCGCAAGCTGCGGTGGTCTACACGGGCGGAGTATCCGTTCTCAGCAAGGAACTGATTCTGGGTGTCCGCTACAAGCTTTCGCTGTGCCGTCACTTGCTGCTTCAACTCCATTGGGCTCTTTCCGCCACTATCCTTGCGGCATCCGCCTGCGGAAGGGTTCTTGGGGTTGTAGCGGGCGAAGGTCTGTTCAGGTGTACGGGGGATGCCATCAGGCAGTCTATCCGAGCACATCAGATGGATGTGCGGGTTCGGATCGCCACCGAGTTTTCCTTCAGGTGCATGAAGCGCGTATTGGTAGGGTTTTTTCCCTGCGAGATTCTTTGCAAGGCGGTCGGCAAGTTCGACCTGCTGTTCAGTACTGAGCTCACTCGGAAGAGTGATTTCGTGTTCTCGGTACACTGCTCCGTTGGCACGCTCATGCTTGTCAGCAACGCTCCAGAACCGTTTCGGATCATCTCCTGCCCATTCGGGCATGTTCCCATGTCCTGTTTGGACAAGGTCCTCCTTGTCACTATGAGATCCTTTACGATCGATATAGTTGGCGTGCCTGCGTGCACTACCTTTCTTGCCGCTTTTGATGCTGTAATGGAAGCTTGCCATTGCTGTATCACCCTTTCTCTAAGGAGAATAAAAAAGCCGACAAGAGTGGTTCTTGTCGGCCACAGGTAGATACTCATGATCGAAGAGTGTTGTGATTAGATAGAAAGGGTAAGTGCGCGTACCACACCCTGCCTGTAATCCATCGTCAGTTCTATTTGATTTCTATTCCCTTCGATGCCTTTCGTTCTTCGTGTTGTTGCTTCGAAGGACGCAAGTGAGTTTCTACATATGTATAAGGGTGGTGCAAGTTAAAAATTACATCGCATGCGAAGTGGCTTGATCTTCGATATATTGAATAAGGTCTTCGCAAAACATGTTGATCTTTCTCTCGTATTCGTTTCCTGCTTCAAGATCGAAATGAGAGTGAGCTACGGTCATGTGCTTCAGATATGCGATCTGGAATCTCATGAACGCTTCCATTCGGTTGCTGCGGCCGAAAAGTAATGCGTAGGCGATGCAATATCGATGATAGAGGGTGAGCATCGCGCCTTGCGGGATGTAGTCCTCTTCATATAGCTCTTCGATGTCTCTTGAGGTGTCCAGGTGGCTCAGTAGGCGAGATACCGTTTTCTCGCTTGAGCTCTGTCCTTTCCAGTTGGGCGTGTACTTCGTTTTGATCTTTTTTTGTATCGTAATGGCTAAAAGGGCTGCAACGCAGTCGGCCATTGAAATGTTGACGACGTCATGATCTATTCTGTGCCATTCGTGGAAGACATAGGCATGCAGAACCTTCTGCGTTTCGTCGGCTATGTTTTTGATCTCGCTGGATCTCAACTCATAACCAGTGGCTTGGTGAACCAAGTGTGCCAGCTCATTTGCATGGGTTTGCAGGAAGGAGTGAATAGCTGCGAGTGATGTGACAGGTCGCAATAGGGCATCGCACTCCGTCGGTGAGGAGATGGCGTGAGCGAAGAGTGGCTCTATCTTGTATTTGCTCAACTCTTCGTTTTCTGATTCGACAACCTGCTGATACTCTCCAACGAAGTGCAGGAATGGGAGAGTCAGCAAATAGATGTATAGCCTTTCGTGTACGGGGGCGCCTTCTTTGCCGAGTAAGGCATTTGAGGGTTGATAGCTTTCTATTTGATGTGCGCCAAACATAAAGGCGCTTGCAATGGCTTCATCATTGCCGGCGAAAGCCATGTAGATAGGTTCTATAAGCTCCTTTATGTGTCTTGCGTAGCATTCAAGGAGTTTCGATGGTGTGAGTCTGTTGATGTGGATGTGCTTAAGTCTCTCCTCGTCGATCTCAAGCTCAAGCGTGGACATGAGATAGGAGGCTGCTTTTATGGTCTTTTCATTTCTTGGGGTGTTGCGTTCTGTCCAGTGCTCGAAAGTGGCCTTGATGGTTCCTGGTTTCGAGATTCTTTGGAGTAACTGAGTGTCGCTGGAGTCGTTCTTGAGGTAAAGGAGCTTGATTGTTTTTAGAGTAGAGATTGGGAGGGTGCAATTCCCGTTTGGAATCTCTTGTTCCAATGTAGAGTTGATGAAGCCAATGACTCCATTTAGCTCCTTGCGGGTTATTGTTTTTCCGGAGGCATCGGAGTGTTTTGATTTGCCGCCACTTGGCGTTTCTGTAAGCTCGTAATTGAGCTCATTCAAAAGATCGTTGATGCTTCCAGTTGTTGATTGGTCTGTTGCTTGATCTTTCCCGAAGTCGAAGCGCGGCTTGTACTTCCCTGGTTCGATGTTGCTACTTTCCATTTTCAACCGCCATCCTTTTGGTTGTGTATAGAATTTGATGATCGCTATGTCGCCGATCCTTGTCAGCGCACCTGCAGAAGGTCGCCCCACTTCGTTGTATAGCTGGGCGACAACGAATGCAATATGGGTCGCCATTGAGCGTTGATAGTCACGTTGGACTGCTCTCCAAGTCTGGCTCCACCAACCCGCCAGCCCACGTTGCCTACTCCCACAGTGCCTCTGCCGAACTTCGCGTTGATCTGGCGACGTCCCCCCGGTTTTGAGTAGCACGGCGATTTGGAGTCCAATCCCGCAACCCAAGGAGATTGGACGTGAAGAAGCATTTTACCGAGGAACAGATCATCGGCTTCCTGCGTGAGGCCGATGCCGGCATGGGGGTGAAGGACCTGTGCCGACGGCACGGATTCAGCGAAGCCTCGTACTACCTGTGGCGCAGCAAATTGGGCGGGATGAGCGTGCCGGACGCGAAGCGGCTGAAGGAGCTGGAGGCGGAGAACGCCCGGCTGAAGAAGCTGCTGGCCGAACAGATGTTCGAGAACGACGTGATCAAGGACGTCCTGCGAAAAAAGCCGTGACCCCACCCGTCCGGCGCGACGTGGTGCGACAGATGACCGTGAAGGGACTGAGCGAACGGCGGGCGCTGGCGGCGGTGCGGATGAGCGCCAGCGCGTATCGCTATGCACCACGGCCCGACCGCAATGTCGAGCTGCGTGCGCGGATCCTGGCATTGGCGCAGCGGCACAAGCGCTATGGCGTCGGGATGATCCACCTCAAGCTTCGTCAAGCGGGGATGCACGTGAACTACAAGCGCGTGGAGCGGCTGTATCAGGAGGCACAGTTGCAGGTGCAGCGACGCAAGCGCAAGAAGGTGCCGGTTGCCGAGCGACAGCCGCTGCTGCGGCCGTCCGCAGCCAACCAGGTGTGGTCGATGGACTTCGTGTTCGATCGCACCGCCGAGGGGCGCGTGCTCAAGTGCCTGACGATCGTCGACGACGCCACCCACGAGGCGGTGGCGATCGAGGTGGAGCGTGCGATTTCCGGCTTGATGCTGACGCGGATCCTGGACCGTCTGGCGCTCAGTCGCGGCCTGCCCCAGGCGATCCGCACCGACAACGTGCTAACTCTGGAGTCAACAACAAATTCGGAGCGAACGGATCCGCGGACGTCGCTGACGTCCGGTCAGGCAAGTCGCACCGCTATTTGCACCAAGTCCCGTGGGCTTCCACGTCTTCAGGGTCTCCTGGTCTGACCATAGTGAACACGAGGTCCGGAACGGCCTCGAACGTGCCTAAAACAGCATGGAGTCCCGTGGAAGGCCCGAGCATTATCTACAGGATCCTAAGAGGTCCCGACGGCCCTACGGAGAGGGGTCGATCCACGGGGTAAAGCATTTTCGAAGTAGCAGCGGTATTGGGTTTGTTGCTTGACCAGGCCATAGGCGACACGCGCCATCTTCGCGGCCACGGCAGTCAGTGCTTTTCTTTTGCGGTCGGCGTTGGATGGATCGTTCCGGATGTAGCGCTCGTACTTCTCCCGGAAGCTGTTCTCCCGCATCCGGATGGCCACTGTGGCGGCAAACCAGAAGGCGAAGCGAAGGCGCGCATTGCCGCGCTTGGACAGCCGCTCCTGGCCCTTGTATTGGCCTGATTGGCACTTGGCCAGATCGAGGCCGCAGTACTTCAGGAACTGGCGATGGTGGGCGAAGCGACGCAGGTCGCCAGCCTCGGCCAGAATGGTCAGTGCAAGCACAGGTCCAATACCCGGAATCGAACGCAGCGACTCATAGTCTGGGCGCCCCGAAAGGGTCTGGTGCGCCTGTTCCGCGAGCCGGTCGCGCTGCTGGACCAGCTCCTGGAAGCGCTGCAATTGCAGGCGGAAGCTCTGAACCTCGAGCGAGTCATCGGCGACAGGCAAGCCAATGCTTCGCAGGGCGATTTCATATAGTTCGCGTAGCCATGCCGCCTTGTTGACCTTGCGCCCCACCAGGTCCCACGCCTCCTTGCGGAACGTCTCGTAGTCACGCTGTTGGATTGATGCCGCAGTAGGAAAGCGGAGCATGAAGCGGGCGAACCAGTCCGCATGTGCGCTGTCGAAGTAGCGCTCGATTTCGGGAAAGTACAGCGGCAGATAGTGCGTCATCAAAGCTGTGCTGCAGTCGCGTCCTTGCCAGGCTGATCTGATAGTGAGTCTTGGACAGCTCCTGCAATCCGTGGTACCCGGCCAGCAAGGGATCAATGTAGCGCAGCGTCATGCCCTGCTTGAGCAGGGCGAGAATCACGCGGGCATCTTTCGGGTCGTTCTTGCCCCATGAGTTGAACATTGCTTCGCGGTAGCGGGCGCCAGCGACCGATGAGACAAGGCAAACGTCGAAGCCTTCCGTGAGAAGCCGGAAAGCCAGCGTTCGATGGCAGTCTCCAGTGGGTTCCATGGCGATCCTGGCAGGCTGGGGTAATCCACGCAGCAGAGCGACCAGACGATCGTGCTCTTCCATCGAGCTGGCCATCCGAAACTGCTGCTGCTTGCCGTCAGGCGTTTCAATCAGGACGGCATGGTGACGCTTGGCAATATCAATCGCGACCCACGTGGCCGCAGGCGTAGCATTGGGCTGGGCAGTCATCGTCGGCAAGCTCCTGTGGTGTGTGAGAACCCTCAGGATGACCTTGGAGACGGTGGCTGCCCACGTCTTGGGGATGCTTCCAGATGTACTACGGCAAGGAGTTCTGCGGCAAGGCCATGGTGAGTTGGGCGTATGCGCGCGGCGTCGCGCTGCGCCTGATCGAGCCCGGCAAGCCGAACCAGAATGCGTACATCGAGTCCTTCAACGGCCGCCTGCACGACGAATGCCTCAATGAGCACTGGTTCATCGGCCTGCTGCAGGCCCGCACCGTCATCGAAACCTGGCGGGGTGAATACAACGAGGAGCGGCCGAAGAAGGCACTCGGCGGGCTGACGCCCGCCGCCTATGCACGACAACTCGCGGCCAATACCGCTACGATGAGCACCGGACTCTAAACAGCCCCGCTACTGAAGACGGGAGGACGTCGACACAAAAAATCCTGCACACGCTCACCTATGGACGAAGGTTGTCGATCAGGCTTTCGACGGACGCTGGCTCGCACTGAACTGTTGCGGCGTGACGGCCATTGATCTCGACATTGACGCCCGCCTCCCTGGCGCCACTCTCATTGGTCTGGTCGAAGATGCTATAGACCGTATTTCCCGTAGGAATTCTGACCGTATCCATCGACGAGGTTCGCGCCACTGACACCATGCTGTTGGGGACAGAGAGGTTCATTTCGGACTTCCCCGTATGCCGTGCGAAGATGTAACGCAGTGCCGAGCCGGAATCGCACAGCGCCACCTCCTTTTGATTCGTGGTGGTGCAGCTGAAGATCAATCGCTCAGCGTTTGTGCATGTCGTTGCGCCAGTTGATAGCGACGAGTGTGCAGGCTCCGCAGGTGACTGAATGGAACCGGCATTGGAAGGTGCCATGCACTGGCCAGACTCACATATCCGGTCACCCTTGCAGTCAGTGTCCTTTCCGCATTGCGAGAACGCCGGCTCTTGCAGGGGAGGCTGAGACTCCTGCTGAGGCGTTGCAGGGGGCTGAGCAAGTTCCGGCTCGGGAAGGCCTGCCGGCTGGTCAAGTCCAAACGCGCGCCTCACTAGGAAGGCGGCTTCTTTACCGACCCCGCAGCTCTCAAGCGCGTCGACCATTGCCCCATTCCATTCCCGGTCGGGAAGCTTCTCGACTCGAACATAGTCGTCGATCTGGCTGCTGTTGAACTTGCCTTTCAGCTCCTTGTACGTGCATGAGCACATTTCCTTCGCGATGCCCTGAGCGGTACAACTGGCCACATATCTGCTTCGCGACTTTCCGTCGCATGCCACAAGCAGCATCGAGACGATCATCGCCATGAGGATGATTGTTGCGTTCTTCGCCATGTGGTTCACCTCTTCGATGCCAAGACCATACCGAGTACGCCAAGCAGAACAATGCCGCCGAGTATCTTCCCCAGCGACGGGAAGATAATTGCAGGCCAGATGATTGACTTGCCCAGGTTGTATGCAAAGCCCCTGTAAGCGTCGTCGCCCCACCAGTTCCCGTAGAAAGCGAAGATGATTGCAATGATGAAATAAAGTACGGCCAGATTCTTCACGGTCATTCCTTGGATTTGAAGCAGTCATCTATTGGCACTAGGCAATCCACTCAAGAAGCGCGCTCTCGATATCGTCATCGATGTCATCCAAAAACCCGGGAATGGCATTCGTGGGCAGATATCTATCTGTTGCCTCTTGCATGAAACCCAGGAACTCGTTGCCGAAGGCGGTCACTGGGTAGAGCTCCATAAGTGCGGGTGAGCGGATGGAATGCTCGAACTCATCAATCAGGCCGGAGGCATCCCTCTCTGATATCAGGAGCTTGTATCGGCCCCATCTGCGCATGAACTCGTTGAAGAATCCCGACTTCCTCAGCTCCTGCTGGATGGTCTCCATCTTGTGGAGACCTCTGATTTTATTGAAACCACTGAGCTCGATGATGCATTCGATCAGCAGGGTGGTCGCGGTAGCTGCTGCAATCTCATCCGCATACTCACGCCCATCCGGGATATTTGCTCTGATCAGATGCTCAGCGGCGGCCGTCGAGTAGATAAGGAGCTCAAAGCGAACGGCGTCGCTCATCCAGAGTGAGCGCAGTTCCCGAGGAATATCGCTCTCCGATTCAATCCATTCTGCAAGCGACAAGGATATCGGCAGAAGCAGGCTGGCGAGCTGCAAGACCGCTTGCTCCCTTCCTTGAGTAGCCTTGATCCTCCTGTCTATGTTTTGCTCAAAGCTCTTGTAGTAGCCCTTTTCCAGCAGCGTGAAGGCTTGGTGCCCTGTCCCGGCAGAAGCCGGGCGCTTGTGCTTGGTCTCGCGCGGCGCATCGGCGCGGCGCTGCTGACAAAAGGCATTGAAGAAGTCAAAGAATTGATGGACTTCATCTGAGTCCGGCACGTTCAGTTTGCCCAACTCCTGCCCGTTGACCGTGATCCTGCTCTTATAAGCCTCGATGCTCCCGATTTTTTCCACCTGGACCGAGCGGGGGGATTCGAAGACCGCCTTGAACCTGAGCTCTTGCTCCGTGATAAGCACACCCTCTTTGGCACTGCCGAACACGGTGTCGTCGATCAGCGCGATGACATTTCGCGGTTTCAGCCCACGGCCATAGCTTTCCAGGGCGCCACCCAGCTTTTTCTGCGGGATGTGGGGAGCGACATGTATCTTCTGGAAGAACTCATTGTCCGGTACATACCTTTGAAGAAAATCCAGCAACGGGCTGCGCTCTTCCGGCTCAGGAATGGGTGGTGGCGAAGCTGCCGGTCTGGCGGATTGCTTCCCACGCTGTTGATCAAACCGGGCTCGCTCACCCTTATCCTTCAGGATGGCGTATGCCGCGTTTAATTCCTTCATTTTTTCCGTGGCCCAAGCGAGGGTTTCGGAATCGGAACTGGCGTAACGATCCGGGTGATACTGGCTCCGCCGCCCCTTGTACGCGAGATCGATTTCATCGATTGACGCACTGGGACGGATTCCCAGTACTTCGTAATAATCTTTTTCCAACATGCATCCCCCTGATGCTTCACTTTCTCGCTTTTGGCTCTTCGTCAAAAGTTTTTGAGAGGATAGCATCGATGATGAATGGGGGGTACTCCGTTTTTTCGAGAGGGTTCACCCCCACTAACACGGACACTTCAGTTAAGCCCTCTGGTGGGGCCTACGTCAGCCTCACCAGCGCAACGTCCACCTGTGAACTTTTAGGGCTTAAGCGGAGCGCGCCGACGTTCAATATTTCCTTGCCCCGTGTGGGGCTAACAAGGAGACGAACATGGCGAAGGGTAATGGTGGATCGGCTGGGAAGGCCGGTGGTGGCTCGAAGGGCGGTTCGACTGCCGGCGGTGCTCGAGGCCCCGCTGGGTGGCCGTCGACCAAGCCTGGGATGCCGTCAGGCGGCAACCGCAGCAACGCGCCTGCGAAGCGCTGACTACGGATCGATCAGCCAAGCTGGTGGCAGGGGGGCTGTCGATGGGACCGGGGGTGGGTAGTGGTGTCTATGCCGCTCCCACCATCCCAGGTAGGCCTCCCGCCAGCCCGTGCGGTCCATGTGGCCCGCGGCATTTGGATGGTCTGGTAAGAGCAGGCTCAACAAGAGTGCGGCCACCAGGTAGGT
>NZ_JAOBZT010000025.1:0-56135 GCF_029839005.1 Stenotrophomonas sp. GD03958
CTGCTGGCCCCTACCGCACAGGCTGCACCCGCCTGTCAGGAGCCTGCGGCTGTCGCCCGCGCTTTCTACGAGGCGACGACCGGCAACGGTGACCTGCTGGAGCCGCCGGCCGCGCTGGTCAGCGTGGCCTTCGGCAAGGCGCTGCGTGATGAGCGCGCCTGCCAACAGCGCGAGGAGGGCATCTGCACGATCGATTCCGATCCGTGGCTGGATGCGCAGGACGGCGACATCGAAACGCCGGTGCGCTATAGCTGGGAAGAGGCGTCGGCCACCGCCGGCCAGGTTGAGATGCGCTACTCGGTGTGGAAGAAGGCTTACCTGACCCGCCTGCCGATGGTGCGCCAGGGGCAGGGGTGCTGGCAGGTTGATGACATCCTCACCAACAGCGGTCGTTCGGTCCGGAAAATCCTGGCGCAGCCGATTCCCTGACCGGCGGCAGCGTCCGCGCATTGCGTGCTGCCGGCCAGCGGCCGGCACTACCAGGGTGGGTGGGGGCGGCCGGTGGCCTGCAGTACCGGGGTGGGTGGGAACGGCCGGTGGCCTGCAGTACCGGGGTGGGTGCCGACCGTTGGTCGGCACACGGCCTATCGCGTATGCCCGAACACCAGCTCGATCACGAACTGGCTGCCGAAGAACGCCAGCAGCAGCAACAGCATCGCCGCCAGCGTCCAGTGCACCGCCTTCATGCCGCGCCAGCCGTAGCGGCGGCGGCCGATCAGCAGCACGCCGAACACGATCCACGACAGCACGCTCAGCACGGTCTTGTGCACCAGCTTCTGCGCCAGCAGGTCATCGACGAACAGTACGCCGGTGACCAGGGTCAGGGTCAGCAGCGCGAAGCCGACGGTGATCACCCGGAACAGCAGCGACTCCAGGTCAGCCAGCGGTGGCAGCGCGCGCAGCCATGGCCGGAACTCGCGGCGGCGCAGCGCGCGCTCCTGCAGCCACAGCATGATCGCCAGCAGGGCGGCGATGCTCAGCGTGGCATAGGCCAGCAGGGCCAGCCAGGCGTGGCTGGCCAGGCGCCAGCCCAGCACCTTGCTCGGCTCGTGGCCGTAGCCGTGGTAGGCCAGCAGCAGCACGGCAGCCAGTGGGAACACCACCACGCCCAGCGCCGACATCCGCCCGCGCGCGCCGACCAGCGAGGTCAGCCAGGCCATGCCCAGGCCGACCAGCGACAGCGCGGCGAAGAAGTGCATGTCCGGCCCGCCGGTGGTACGCATCGCCACCATCACGTGGTAACCGCCATGCAGCAGCATCGCCGGCAGGGCGGGCCACAGCCAGGTGGGCGAGCCGGTGGTTTCATCGCGGCCGAGCGCGCGCACCAGCAGGGCACTGGCAGCCAGGTAGAGCAGGACGGCGATGAGAACGATTGTCATCGTTGCAGTTTCGCATACCCCTGTGATGCTGGCGACGGCCCTGTGGTCGCAGTCCGGGGCGACGGCCGGACCCGTTATACTGTCTGCCTTATTGTCCCCCGCTTTCAGACAGGTTGCGCCGCATGTTCGAGTCCCTGACCCAGCGCCTTTCCGGCACCATCGAGCGCCTGCGTGGCCGTGGCCGCCTGACCGAGGAGAACATCCGCGAGGCGACCCGTGAAGTGCGCATCGCACTGCTCGAAGCCGACGTTGCGCTGCCGGTGGTGCAGGCGCTGATCGAGCGCATCAAGGTACGCGCAGTCGGCCAGGAAGTGCTGAAGTCGCTGACCCCGGGCCAGGCCCTGATCAAGGTCGTGCGCGACGAGCTGACCGCCGTGATGGGCGCCGAAGCCAGCGACCTGAACCTCAACGTTCCCGCTCCGGCCATCATCCTGATGGCAGGCCTGCAGGGTGCCGGCAAGACCACCACGGTTGGCAAGCTGGCCAAGCACCTGAAGGAAAAGCGCAAGAAGAAGGTGATGGTGGTGTCGGCCGACGTCTACCGCCCGGCCGCGATCGAGCAGCTCAAGACCCTGGCCGAGCAGGTGGGCGTGCTGTTCTTCCCGTCCAGCGCCGACCAGAAGCCGGAAGCCATCGTGCGCGCGGCCATCGACGATGCGCGCAAGTCGTTCGTGGACGTGCTGCTGGTCGATACCGCCGGCCGCCTGGCCATCGACGAAGCGATGATGGCCGAGATCAAGGCCCTGCACGCGGCGGTGAATCCGGCTGAAACGCTGTTCGTGGTCGACGCCATGACCGGCCAGGACGCGGCCAACACCGCCAAGGCCTTCGGCGATGCGCTGCCGCTGACCGGCGTGGTGCTGACCAAGACTGACGGTGATGCCCGCGGCGGCGCCGCGCTGAGCGTGCGCTACATCACCGGCAAGCCGATCAAGTTCGTCGGTGTGAGCGAGAAGCCGGAAGGCCTGGACGTGTTCCATCCCGACCGTATCGCCAGCCGCATCCTCGACATGGGCGACGTGCTGTCGCTGGTCGAGCAGGTCGAGCAGCAGGTCGACAAGGACAAGGCGGCCAAGCTGGCCGAGAAGGTCGCCAAGGGCAAGAAGTTCGACCTGAACGACATGCGCGACCAGCTGGAGCAGATGCAGAACATGGGTGGCATCGGTGGCCTGATGGACAAGCTGCCGGGCCTGGGCAACATCCCCGATCATCTGAAGCAGCAGGTCAGCCAGGGCAAGGAAGTGCCGCGCATGATCGCCATCATCAACTCGATGACCAAGAAGGAACGGCGCAACCCGAACCTGCTCAACGGCTCGCGTCGCGCGCGCATTGCCAAGGGCTCGGGCGTGACACCGGCCGACGTCAACAAGCTGATGAAGCAGTACATGCAGATGGAAAAGATGATGAGCAAGATGGCCGGCGGTGGCATGAAGGGCATGTTGCGCAGCATGAAGGGCATGATGGGCGCCATGGGTGGCCGCGGCATGCCGTTCCGTTGATGACGGCCCCGGTCGCAGTCTGATGTAGCGCTCGAGCCCACGCTCGGGCGGCGGCGCACAGTCGCCGCAGCAGGCCGTCAGGCAGCAGGCTCGACTCTTCCCCTGTCCTGCGCGCACCATGAGGGCCTGTCCAAAATGATGGGCCGTCATGCAGAGTTCCGCTGTAGCTTCCCGCGCCGAGGCGTTCTGCCGGCGCTTTGGCGTTTCCGTTCCAATCCTGCTGGCACCGATGGCCGGCGCCTGCCCGGTGCCGTTGTCGGCCGCGCTGGCCAACGCCGGCAGCATGGGCGCGATGGGCGCGGTGTTGTCCTCTTCGGCCGATATCGGTCGCTGGATGGACGAATTCCGCACCGCTTCGACCGGCCCGGCCCAGGTGAACCTGTGGGTGCCCGATCCCGCACCGACCCGTGATGTTGCCGCCGAAGCCGCCAGCCGCGCCTTCCTCGCGCAGTGGGGCCCGGACGTGCCCGCCAGTGCCGCCGACGCCACGCCCGCCGACTTCGAAGAACAGTTCGCCGCACTGCTGGCCGCGCGCCCGGCGGTCGCCTCGACCATCATGGGCGTGCTGTTGCCGCATCACGTGCAGCAGCTGAAGGACGCCGGCATCGCCTGGATCGCCTGTGCCACCACCTTGTCCGAAGCGCGCGCGGCACAGGACGCCGGTGCCGATGCGGTGGTGGCGCAGGGCGCGGAGGCCGGCGGCCATCGTGGCGCGTTCGATCCGGCGATGGCCGAGCGCCAGTTGGTCGGGTTGTTCGCACTGCTGCCGCGCCTGGCCGATCACCTGCAGATTCCGGTGATTGCCGCAGGCGGCATCGCCGACGGCCGTGGCATCGCTGCCGCACTCACGCTGGGGGCCAGCGCCGTGCAGATCGGCACCGCCTTCCTGCGCACGCCCGAAGCGGCGATCGCTTCGGCGTGGGCTGATGGGCTGGCCGCCAGCGAACCGGAAGACACTTGGCCGACCCGTGCCTTCAGCGGTCGCCTGGGTCGTGGCCTGGCGACACCCTATGTGCGCGCCGCTGCCGCAGAAGGAGCCCCCGCCCCGCGTCCATACCCGGTGCAGCGTGGGCTGACCGCGCCGATGCGCAAGCAGGCCGCGCAGGAAAACCGCCTGGCGGCGATGCAGGCCTGGGCCGGGCAGTCGGCGTGGATGGCGCCGGCGCAGCCGGCCGCCGACGTGCTGCGCGGCATGTGGGAGCAGGCGCAGGCATTGTTGCCATGATGGTGAGCTGCAACGGCCGGGCGGCGCAGGTGGAGGATCTGCTGCCGGCGCTGGTGAACTACGGCCACTTCACTTCGCTGCAAGTGCGCGACAGCGCAGCGCAGGGCTTGGACCTGCATCTGGCGCGGCTGTCGCAGGCCACGCGCGAACTGTTCGGCAGCAAACTGGATACGGCGCAGGTGCGGGGCTGGATGGCGCAGGCGCTGCGGCAGGCCGGCCTGGCCGATGCCTCGCTGCGGGTGACGGTGTACTCGCGCCGCTTCGATTTCCGCAATCCGCTGGCGGCGGTGCCGGTGGACGTGCTGGTGGCGGTTTCAGCGCCGGTGACGCTGGCCGCCTCCAAGCGTGTGCGCAGCGTGACCTGGCAGCGCGAGCTGCCGCAGCTCAAGCATGTGGGCACCTTCGGCCTGTTCGCCGAGCGGCGCGCGGCGATGGCGCAAGGATTCGACGACGTGCTGTTCGTGACCGCCGATGGCGAAGTGAGTGAAGGCAGTACCTGGAACCTGGCCGTGCACGATGGTGAACGGCTGCTCTGGCCGCAGGCGCCGGCGCTGCGCGGGACCGCCGAGGCGCTGCTGAAGCAGCATTGGCCGCGGGCGCAGGCCACGCAGCCATTGCGGCTGGCGGATATGGCTGGCGTGAAAGCCGCTTTTGCCTGCAACGCCAGTGGTCTGTGGGCGCTGGAGGCCATTGATGGGCATGTCCTGCCCGGCTCGCAGGCGCTGGCTGAACAGGGCAGGGCGGTGCTGGCGGCGGTGGCCTGGCAGCCGCTCTCCTGAACGAGGCGCGCGGGCTGCCGGTCGCCAAGCATGGCCGCACGCTACCTTGAAGCGTTGCAGCTGGTAGCGCCGGGCCATGCCTGTCGGATGCCGCCGCAGCGAACAACGCACCGGGGGTCCAATCCGATATGAGTACGGTCACCGAGCAGCATCGCGCGGTAGCGATGTACGCAATCAAGATCATGGGCGGTGAGGGGCGGCCCAAGGTCCAGGCCTTTCACGATGATCATCGCCTGCGTTCGGTCGATATCCTTACGACGTCCAACTCGCCTGAAGCAGGGCTGAAGTCCATCTCGTCCATCGGACTATCGGATTTTGCTTTACGTCATTCAGAGGGGCACGAGCTGGAAACCCGCGTCGAGCTGTGCGCGTGTGCGGAAGATGACACGCAGCACTGGGACAACGTGGTCGCCTCGACCGCCTTTGCAATCATGCGTGATCGTGCGGCGGTGTGGCCGGGTTGCGTGATTCCCGACATCCTGCAGGACTACTTCCCATCGACCCGGATGCCGCACGTCTATCTGGTGCTGCCCTTCTTCTGGAATGACGCAAGTTTTCCAGGGTTGGAGGTTCCGCCCGTGGCGATCAATTGGCTGCAGTGCATCGCCATCCACGAATCCGAGCGGCAACTTGTCGAGCGGATTGGCGGCGATGCATTTGACGACCTGCTGCAGCGGCATGAGGTAGATGTGCTGGACATGCATCGGGCGCCTGTCGCCGGAGCACGTTGACGTTATCGCCATGGGGACGTCGGCGGGGTAAGTCAGAAGTCGATCACATTGCTGAACAAAAGCCGCCGGGCATGGCCCGGCGCTACCGTGAGGGCGCGGCGTCATATGGGGTTGGCTAGGCCGGGCTCTGCCGCTATAATCGCCCGCTTACCTCGCCATCCTGGCGACTGGGCAATAGGAAAAACACCATGGTCAAGATCCGACTGACCCGCGGCGGCGCCAAGAAGCGTCCGTTCTACCACATCATCGTCACCGACGTGCGCAGCGCGCGCGACGGCCGCAACATCGAGCGCGTTGGCTTCTACAACCCGGTCGCCCAGGGCGCCGAGAAGCGCATCGAACTGGACCTGGCCCGTGTTGACCATTGGGTCAAGAACGGCGCCCAGCCGACCGACAAGGTCCGCAACCTGATCAAGGAAGCGACCAAGTCCCAGGCCGCTGCGGCCTGATCCTGACGGGCCACGCTTCGGCGTGGCCCTCTTGGTTGAAGCAGATGAAAGATATCGAGCGCCGCATCCTGCTGGGCAGGGTTGTCGGCGCTTTTGGTGTGCGCGGCGAGATCAAGCTCGAGTCCTGGACCGAGCCACGTTCCGCCATTTTCCGTTACCAGCCGTGGATCGTGCGCAGCCCGTCCGGCGTGGAAACCACGATAGAAGGTGTGCGTGGCCGTGACAGCGGCAAGCACCTGGTCGCCCGTTTCCCGGGCGTCGAGGACCGCGACGTGGTCGAAGCGATGCGCGGCACCGAAATCTACGTGGCCCGCAGTGCATTGCCGCCACCGAAGCCCGATGAGTACTACTGGGTGGACCTGGAAGGCCTGGACGTGACGACCACCGAGGGCGTCGCTCTGGGCCAAGTCTCGCACCTGTTCAGCACCGGCGCCAATGATGTGGTGGTGGTCCGTGGTGACCGCGAGCGGATGATCCCGTTCGTGCTGCCGGACTTCGTCAAATCGGTCGATTTCGAGGCCAATCTGGTCGTGGTCGACTGGGATCCCGAGTTCTGAGCAGACGCATGCGTTTCGACGTCATCACCCTGTTCCCCGAGTTCCTCGCCCAGTCCGCTGGATTGGGCGTGGTCGGGCGCGCGCGGGAGAAGGGGCTGTTCAGCCTGCATGGCTGGAACCCCCGTGATTACGCCGAAGGCAACTATCGCCGGGTGGACGACCGTCCGTTCGGCGGTGGCCCGGGCATGGTGATGCTGATCGAGCCGCTGCAGGCCTGCCTGCAGGCGATCCGCGATGCCGATCCAACCCCGGCGCGGGTGATCTACCTCAGCCCGCAGGGCGCGCGGTTGACCCAGGCCAAGGTGCGGGAGCTGGCGGCGCTGCCGCGCATGGTCCTGCTCTGTGGCCGCTACGAGGGCATCGACGAGCGTTTCCTGGAGGCGAATGTCGACGAGGAAATCTCCCTCGGCGACTACGTGCTGTCCGGGGGCGAGCTGGGCGCGGCGGTGATCATCGACGCCGTGGCCCGCCTGCAGGAGGGGGCCCTCAACGATGCGGAGTCGGCGGCGCAGGACAGCTTCGAGGGCGACCTCGGCCTACTCGACTGCCCGCATTACAGCCAGCCGGCCCAGCACCCGCTGGGAGACGTGCCGGAGGTGCTGCGCTCGGGCAACCACGCGGCCATCGCCGCCTGGCGCCGCCAGCAGTCGCTGCTCCGGACTGCCCAGCGACGCCCGGACCTGCTGGATGAACAGGCGCTGGGCAAGGCCGACCGCAAACTGCTGGACCAGGCCCGCCAGGCGCAGAAACCCAAGGCCAGCCCCTAGCGCAGGGCTGGCTTTATCGGCTATCATGGCCAATTCCCGCCAGCCCCGGTTGGCGCGCGCAGTACCCAAAACAAACGTGCAGCACAGTCCGGTGACTGCATGAGCCCACGTTGTCGATACGACACGCCCACCCGAACAAGAATCGGTGTAACCCATGAGCAAGCTGAACAAGTCCATCGTCGCGGAATTCGAATCCGCCCAGATCACCCGTGAACTGCCGAAGTTCAGCCAGGGCGACACCGTTGTCGTCAACGTGAAGGTGAAGGAAGGCAGCCGCGAGCGCGTGCAGGCCTACGAAGGCGTCGTCATCGCCACCAAGAACGCCGGCCTGAACTCCTCGTTCACCGTGCGCAAGATCTCGCACGGCTACGGCGTCGAGCGCGTTTTCCAGACCCACAGCGCCATCATCGACTCGGTCGAAGTGAAGCGTCGTGGTAAGGTCCGCGCCGGCAAGCTGTACTACCTGCGTGGCCTGGAAGGCAAGGCTGCCCGCATCAAGGAAGACCTGGCTGCCGCTGCTGCCGCCAAGGCTGCCCGTCTGGCCGAAAAGGCCTGATAAACAACTTCGGTTGTTGCCGCGACGGCCACCTTCGGGTGGCCGTTTGCGTTTCCGGCATTGCATCGGCCACGATCGGGTGATGAATGACGTCAATCCGCACTATCCCGTCGTGATCCAATCGGCGCTGCGCTTTCTTGATGACAAGGGGCTGGCACGCGCGCAGTCGGCGCCGCTGTTGCATCGGCTGCTGTGGCGCGCAGGCATCGCACTGCCGCCGCCGATCCTGGCTGGTTTCGGTACCAATGCGCTGGTGCAGGGCCTGCTGTTCGGGCTGTTCTGGACCGCGCTGATGTGGCTGATGCTCTGGCAGGGCAGCGAGCGCCCGCTGGTGCTGTTGCTGGTGGCAGGCCTGTCGGCCGGAGCGCTGTTCGGCCTTGTGATGGCGGCGCTGATGCGCTCGCTGCGCCGCCTCCGCCAGCTGCCGGAGTGGCGCCGGTTCCGCGCGCGGCAGGCGGACTGAGCCGATGGCGCACTGCGCCGTGACGCCCGGCACAGGCCGCGCTAGGCTGCAGCGTCATTCCGATGGTCGTACCGTGCGATGCCTGCCAAGCGAACCGCACCCACCGCTGTGCCCACGCTGCTCACCGGTGGCAACCCGCAGATCGCCAAGGGCGAGGGCGATGCTCCGGTGCAGGCGTACATCGCCGCAATGCCGGATTGGAAACATCCGATCGGCGCACGGCTGGATGCCCTGATCGAACGGGCCGTACCCGGGGTGCACAAGGCGGTGAAGTGGAACTCGCCGATGTATGCGGTGGCTGCGGGCGCAGGCTGGTTTCTCAGCTTCCATTGCTTCACGCGCTACATCAAGGTGGCCTTTTTCCGCGGCGCTGCCTTGACGCCGGTGCCACCGGAGCCCTCCAGGAGCGCCGACACGCGCTACCTGCACATCCACGAATCCGGCCTGTTGGATGAAGCGCAGTTCCTGGACTGGGTGCGCCAGGCCGCTGCGCTGCCCGGCGAGCGCATGTAAGCCCGGCATTCCGTTTCCCTTCCCGACGAGAGTCCCTGATGGCCACGCATGCTCCCAACCCTGACGATGCCGGAACCCCGGCGGCCGAACTGATCGATGCACGCATCGCCGCGCTGGGGGACTGGCGCGGCGAAACGCTGGCACGCGTGCGTGCGTTGATCCATGAAGCGCTGCCGGACGTACAGGAAACCTGGAAGTGGCGCGGCACGCCGGTGTGGGAGCACAACGGCATTCTGTGCACCGGCGAGACCTACAAGCAGGCAGTGAAGCTGACCTTCGCCAACGGTGCGGCGCTGGCGGACCCGAAGGGCCTGTTCAACGCCAGCCTGGAGGGCAACACGCGGCGTGCGATCGACATCCATGAAGGTGCGATGCCCGATTCCGCGGCGTTGAAGGCACTGCTGCGCGCGGCGGCGGCGTTCAATGCGGCGAAGAAGAAGAAGCGGTAGAGCCGGCCGCTGGCCGGCTGTTGCACGATGCTTCCGGAGAGGTTTGAAGGTGCCGGCCAGCGGCCGGCACTACCGCAACGGCGCGGCATCCGGGTCGGCCACCGGCGACGGCGGACAGGCCGGAATCTCCGACGGCGTGGCCAGCGCTTCGGCGTGTGACGGCTTGCCCAGCATCCTTGCCTTGCGCCAGCCGCCCCAGCGGTAATACGTCAGCGACAGCAGCATCGAGACCAGCGAGCTGACCGGGAAGCTCCACCAGATCGCATCGGCGCCCCAGTACGGCTGCAGCAGCTCGGCGAACGGCACGCGCACGCCCCACAGCGAGCCGGCCAGGATCAGCAGCGGCGGAATCACCGCGCCGGTGGAGCGCACCACGCCGAAGATCACGAAGCTGACGCCGAAGAACAGGAACGAGCCGATCACCACATGGTTGAGGTGACGGGCGATGTCCAGCGCCTGGCTGGCCGGCGGCAGGAACAGGGCCAGCAGCTGGCGATCGAACAGCACCAGCGGCAGGATCAGCGCACCGGTCAACAGGAAATTGAACAGCACGCCCTGGCGTGCAGTGCCGCGCACGCGGTCCCAGCGCTGCGCACCGACGTTCTGTGCGGCCATCGAAGAGCACGCCGCACCGATCGCCATCGCCGGCATCTGCAGGTAGTTCCACAGTTGCAGGGAAGCGCCGTAGCCGGCGGCGGTGTC
The DNA here is from genome assembly GCF_029839005.1 of Stenotrophomonas sp. GD03958. Taxonomy (NCBI): domain Bacteria; kingdom Pseudomonadati; phylum Pseudomonadota; class Gammaproteobacteria; order Lysobacterales; family Lysobacteraceae; genus Stenotrophomonas; species Stenotrophomonas sp. GD03958. Next base: position 10,070 of record NZ_JAOBZT010000025.1, read on the forward strand.
GGTGCCGTACTGGTTGACCATGGTCATCAGCAGGATCACCGACAGCGAGATCAGCACCATCTGCAGGCCCATCGGCACGCCCTTGACCACCAGCGCCTTGAGGATGGCCATGTCGAGCTTGAACAGGCGCATGTCGGCGCGGCCGAGCCACAGGGTGTGGCGCTTGTGCCGCATGTACAGCAGCAGGCCGGCCAGCGACAGCGTCTGCGCGACCAGCGTGGCCCAGGCCGAGCCGGCGATGCCCAGCGCGGGGAGCGGCCCCATGCCGAAGATCAGCACCGGGTTCAGCACGATGTCCAGCACCACCGACACCAGCAGGAAACGGAACGGCGTGCGCGAATCACCGGCACCGCGCAGCGCAGCGGTGAGGAAGGCGAACGCGTACAGCGTCGGCATCGCCAGGAAGATGATCTGCAGGTAGGCCTCGGCCAGCGGCAGCGAGGCGGCGGGCGTGCCCATCGCCGCCAGCAGCGGGTGGGCCATGAACCAGCCGGCGATGGCGATGATCACCGACAGGCCGATGAAGAACGTGGCGCTGGTGCCGACCACGCGGCGTGCCTGCGCGATGTCGCGCGCGCCGATCGCCTGGCCGATCAGGATGGTCGAGGCCATGCCGAAGCCGAACACCGAGCCGATCAGGAAAAACATGATGTTGTTGGCGTTCGCGGTGGCCGTCAGCGCCGCCTCGCCGAGGAAGCGCCCGACCCAGACCGCGTTCACCGAACCGTTCAGCGACTGCGCGATGTTGCCCGCCAGGATCGGCAGCGAAAACAACAGGAGATTGCGCCCGATCGGGCCGGAGGTCAGGTCAAGCGGCGCTTTGGCCATGGAGTGGTGATCGAATCCCGGGAGGCGCACACTAGCACCAAGCCGGTTTGCGGGATGTGGCAATGCATCAACGACTGCAGGTGAAGCGGAGGCTGGCGCTGGCCTTGATCGGCGCCACGCTGGCCGCATGTTCGACAGGTGACCGGCTGGGCGATACCCAGGTGCGGCCGACCGACCGCCCCGAGTGCCTGGTCGGCAGCCAGCGCCAGGATCTGTCTGCCGGCGTACCCACGTTGATCGGCGGCAGCGGCTGCCGCAGCGACCCCGACAACCCGCGTCCCCTCAACAAGCGAACGGAGTAGTCCCTGCCGATGACCGAGCTTTCCCCGCTGTCGCCCAGTGTCCGCCTGGACATCTGGCTGTGGGCGGCCCGTTTCTTCAAGACCCGCAGCCTGGCCAAGCAGGCGATCGAAACCGGCAAGGTCAGCGTGGCCGGGCAGCGCCCGAAATCCTCACGCGCGGTGCGCGTCGGCGAGCACTTGCAGGTCAACCGTGGTGAGGAGCATTTCGAGATTCAGGTGCTGGGCCTGAGCGACCAGCGCGGGCCGGCGCCGGCGGCGCAGCAGCTGTATGCCGAGAGCGAGGCCTCCAAGGCGCGCCGTGCCGAACAGCGTGCGCTGCGCATCGCCGCACGCGATGGTTTCCAGCCGCCGGAGCACAAGCCGGACAAGCGCGCACGCCGGTTGATCCGCGCGCTGGGTGATATCGACGCGTTGTAGGCGTGCGCCGGGTCATTGCCCGGCGCACACAAGCCTCAGCGTTTGCCGCCCAGCAGGCTGCCGCCGATCTTCAGCAGGTCGCCGACACCGAGCTGGCCGTCACCGTCCTGGTCCAGCACGCTGCCGAGCAGGCCGCCGGCGATGCCACCCTGCTGCTGCACCTGCTGTTTTTCCTGGCCGAGGGCCTGGCTGAGCGCGCCTGCATCGGCTTGTCCGCCGCTGAGGCGCTGGGCGAGGAACGCCATCACGATCGGTGCCAGGATCTGCAGCAGCTGGCTGGTGCGGCCGCTGTCGAGCTGGGTGGCCTGGGCCAGGCCGGTTTCCACCTTCTGCTGGCTGCCGCCGAAGATGTGGCCGAGGATGCCGGCGCCGTCGCTGGCGGCACCACCGCCACCGCCGCCCAGCACCGAACCGAGCACACTGCCCAGGTCCAGCCCACTGTGGTTGTTCTGCAGTGCGCCGAGCAGCGCCTGCGCGCCCTGCGGCTGCGAGGCGTTGTTGCCCAGCGCGCCCATCAGCACCGGCAGTGCGGCACTGATCGCACCGGAGGCCTGGGTGTCGCTGATGCCGAGCTGCTGCGACACCTGCTGCAGCGGGGCGCCCTGCAGTTTGGCGAGAAGTTCATCGGTCAGGCTCATCTGCGGAATCCTTGATTGGGGTTGGGCGTGCAGAAGGTACGACGCGGACCGTTAAAACGGCGACGCCGCCCACACGGAGGCGGCGTGCCGTACACGGGGCAGGGCGATCAGAGCTCGATGTCTTCGGCGCCCGGGGTGGCAGTGGGGAAGTCCGCTTCCGGCTGCGCCGGCTTGAACGGATCCGACGGCTGGCTGGCCAGCGCCTTCAGCGCCGCAGCGACGCCGGCACCGTAGGCCGGGTCGGCCTTGCTGCAGTTGTCGATGTGGCGCTGCTTGATGAAGTCCGGCGCATCGCCCAGGGCGCGGGCGGTGTTGGCGAACAAGCGGTCCTTCTGTGCCTGGTTGTAGCTGCGGAACAGCGCACCGGGCTGGCTGAAGTAGTCGGCGTCGTCCTCACGGAAGTTCCAGAAGTCGGCGTCGCCCCGGATCTTCATCGGCGGCTCGCGGTACTGCGGCTGTTCCTGCCACTGGCCGTAGCTGTTCGGTTCATAGTGCGGCAGGCCCCCGTAGTTGCCGTCTACGCGCATCGCACCATCGCGGTGGTTGCTGTGCACCGGGCAGCGTGCGGCGTTGACCGGAATCTGGTGATGGTTCACGCCCAGGCGATAACGCTGCGCATCGGAATAGGCGAACAGGCGTGCCTGCAGCATCTTGTCCGGCGACGGGCCGATGCCCGGCACCAGGTTGCTGGGTGCGAACGCCGACTGCTCCACGTCCTGGTACCAGTTGACCGGGTTGCGGTTCAGTTCGAACTGGCCGACTTCGATCAGCGGGTAATCGCTCTTCGGCCATACCTTGGTCAGGTCGAACGGATGGATGCGGTAGGTTTCCGCCTCCAGCTCCGGCATGACCTGGATGAACAGCTTCCACTTCGGGAAGTCGCCCTTCTCGATCGCGGCGAACAGGTCGCGGCCGTGGCTTTCGCGGTCATGGCCGACCAGGATCTGCGCCTGTGCGTCGGTCAGCGATTCGATGCCCTGCTGGCTGACGAAGTGGAACTTGACCCAGAAGCGTTCGCTGTCGGCGTTGGTGAAGCTGTAGGTATGCGAGCCGAAACCGTGCATGTGGCGGAAGCTGCGCGGGATGCCGCGGTCGCTCATCACCACGGTCACCTGCAGCAGGGCCTCGGGCAGCAGCGTCCAGAAATCCCAGTTGTTGCGCGCGCTGCGCAGGTTGGTATGCGGGTCGCGCTTCACGGCCTTGTTGAGGTCGGCGAACTTGCGCGGGTCGCGCAGGAAGAACACCGGCGTGTTGTTGCCGACCAGGTCCCAGTTGCCTTCCTCGGTGTAGAACTTCAGTGCGAAGCCGCGGATGTCACGCTCGGCGTCGGCGGCACCACGCTCGCCGGCCACCGTGGTGAAGCGCGCGAACATCTCGGTCTGCTTGCCCACCTTCTCGAACAGCTTGGCGCGCGTGTACCGGGTGATGTCGTGGGTGACGGTGAAGGTACCGAACGCGCCCGAGCCCTTGGCGTGCATGCGGCGCTCGGGAATGATCTCGCGGTTGAGGTTGGCCAGCTTTTCCAGCAGCCACACGTCTTCCATCAGCAGCGGGCCGCGCGGGCCAGCGGTCCTGCTGTTCTGGTTGTCCACCACCGGTGCGCCGAAGGCCGTGGTCATCGGCGTGACCGGATCGTCGCCGTGCTTCTGCTTCGGCGTGGTGCTCAGTTCACGCTGCTGCTGGGCGCCTTCTGCCGGCGACGGAGCGGTGTGATACGGGCACTTGGGACTGGTGTTATCGGACTGGCTCATGGCTGGCTCCTGCGGGTGAAGACGGGGGTGGAACATCTTCACTCGACTTTAGCTAGGGCCAGATGAAATGAATAATCGAATGATCCGTTCAGGCCGATAGTTTCTGTCAATTGAAACGTGAAGTAGGATTTGCAGAGCCTTTCGGACGGCCGCCCGCGCCGTGGCGGGAGCCGGGGCCGGGCGCGGCAGTCCTAGAGCAGCGCCTTCAGGCGGTACAACGCTTCCAGTGCCTGCTTCGGGGTCAGCTCATCGGGGTCGATGGCCGCCAGCGCTTCCTGTGCCTTGTTCGATGGCGCGGCGAACAGCCCGAACTGCTGCGGGGCATCCAGCGCCTGCGGCGCCAGTTCGGCGGCATGGCTCTCCCCGCCGCGCTGCTCCAGTTCGGCCAGGCGACGCCGTGCCTGGGCCACGGTGGCGCGCGGCAGGCCGGCCAGTGCCGCCACCTGCAGGCCGAAACTGCGGTTGGCCGGGCCATCCTTGACCGCGTGCATGAACACCAGCGCCTCGCCGTGCTCGACCGCATCCAGGTGCACGTTGGCGATGCCGCTGCGGCCGCCTTCGTACTGTTCGTCGGCCAGCGCGGTCAGCTCGAAATAGTGGGTGGCGAACAGCGTGTAGCAGCGGTTCTGATAGGCCAGGTGACGGGCCACCGCATCGGCCAGCGCCAGGCCGTCGTAGGTGGACGTGCCGCGGCCGATCTCGTCCATCAGCACCAGCGAATGGGCGGTGGCGTGATGCAGGATGTAGCTGGTCTCGGCCATCTCGACCATGAAGGTCGACTGTCCGCGGGCGAGGTCGTCACCGGCGCCGATGCGGGTCAGGATGCGGTCGATCGGGCCGATCACCGCACGGCTGGCCGGCACGAAGCTGCCGATGTGGGCCAGCAGCACGATCAGCGCGTTCTGCCGCATGTAGGTCGATTTACCGCCCATGTTCGGGCCGGTGATGACCAGCATGCGACGGTCCGGATGCAGGTCCAGGTCGTTCGGTTCGAACGGCTGCTCGCGCACCGCTTCGACCACCGGGTGGCGGCCACGCTCGATCTTCAGGCACGGTGCCGTTTCCAGTTCCGGCCGCGACCAGTCCAGTGCCTGCGCGCGCTCGGCGAAGGCGGCCAGCACGTCCAGTTCGCTCAGCGCAGCGGCACACTGCTTCAACGGTTCCAGCTGTTCGCCGAGGGTATCCAGCAGCTGCTCGTACAGGTACTTCTCGCGAGACAGCGAACGGTCGCGCGCGGACAGCACCTTGTCTTCGAACGCCTTCAGCTCTTCGGTGATGTAGCGCTCGGCATTGGTCAGTGTCTGGCGGCGGGTGTAGTGCACCGGCGCGCGGTCGGACTGGCCCTTGCTGATCTCGATGTAGTAGCCGTGCACGCGGTTGTAGCCCACCTTCAGGGTGGGAATGCCGCTGCTTTCGCGTTCGCGCTGTTCCAGGTCCACCAGGAACTGGTCGGCGTGGGTGGACAGGCGGCGCAGCTCGTCCAGCTCCTCATCGAAGCCGTCAGCCAGCACGCCGCCGTCGCTCAGTTTCAGCGGCGGCATTTCGGCGATGGCACTGGCCAGCAGCTGCGCGCACGCATCGTGTTCACCAAGTGCGGCATGCAGGGCCTGCAGGCGCGGTGAGTCCAGCGGTGCCAGCACCTCGCGCACGGCCGGCAGCAGCCCCAGGCCGTCGCGCAGCGTGGAGAAGTCGCGCGGGCGCGCCGAGCGCAGCGCAACGCGGGTGAGGATGCGTTCCAGGTCGCCCAGGCGGCGGAACTGCTCGCGGATGTCGGCGTCCGCGCCGCGATCGATCAGGGTTTCCACCGCATGGTGGCGCTGCACCAGCACCTCGCGCAGGCGCAGCGGACGATGCAGCCAGCGGCGCAGCAGGCGCCCGCCCATCGGCGTGACCGTACTGTCGAGCACGCCCAGCAGGGTGTTGCGGGTATCCCCGTCCACGCGCGTATCCAGCTCCAGGTGGCGGCGGGTGGCGGCGTTCATCGCGATCGCCTCGCCGGCGGTTTCCATCGCGATCGAGGTCAGGTGCGGCAGGCGCTGCTTCTGGGTCTCCTCGACATAGCCGAGCAGAGCGCCCGCGGCTGCGGTCGCGCGCGGCTTGTCATCGATGCCGAAGCCGCTCAGGTCGTGCAGCTTGAAAAACGCCAGCAGCTGGCGGCGGCCGCTGTCGGCGTCGAACAGCCACGGTGCGCGGCGGCGCACCCCGGTGCGCTGGCGCAGGAACTCCGGCCAGTTCTCCTCGTCCGGCACCAGCAGCTCGGCCGGTTCCAGGCGGGCCAGTTCGGCTTCCAGAGCGTCGTCGGTTTCCACTTCATTGACCAGGAAGCGCCCGCCGGCCAGGTCGGCCCAGGCCAGGCCGTAGCCCTGCTTGCTGCGCGAGAGCGCCATCAGCAGGGTATCGCGGCGCTCATCCAGCAACGCCTCGTCGGTGACCGTGCCGGGCGTGACGATACGCACCACCTTGCGTTCCACCAGGCCCTTGGCCAGCGCGGGATCGCCGATCTGCTCGCAGATCGCCACCGACTCGCCCAGCGCCACCAGCCGTGCCAGGTAGCCTTCGTACGCGTGCACCGGCACGCCGGCCATCGGGATCGGTGCGCCACCGGAACTGCCACGCTGGGTCAGGGTGATGTCGAGCAGGCGCGCGGCCTTGCGCGCGTCGTCGTAGAACAGCTCGTAGAAATCGCCCATGCGGAAGAACAGCAGCAGGTCCGGATACTCGGACTTGGCTGCGAAGAACTGCTTCATCAACGGGGTATGTTCGGCGGACTTGTCTTTGGACATGGGACTCGTGAATCAGGGCGTCCGGTCGCGCCGGAGGGCGGCGGCAGCGGAGCCGGTACAGGGCCGTCCATGGTAACTGCTGGGGCGCAGGGCTGCCGCCACTGGTGGCAGGCCGGTGCGGCACGAAAAAGGGTTCAGGCCGGGACCAGGGTGATCTGCCGATGGCTGTCGAAGATCTGCATGACGATCTCGAAGTAGGTCGGGCCCTCGCCCTGTCGCACCGCCTGCAGCCGGCGGGCGATCGCCCGCGCGTTGAAGCTGCCTGGTGCGTCCAGCTTGGCCTGCAGCCACTGGCAGGTCGCCTCCACGCCCAGCGCCGCACGGCTGTGGGCGATATCGCGCCAGATCAGCGTGGCCTGCGCGTGGCCAGCCAGTGCGCCATAGCCGCCATGCAGCAGGTCGTCCAGTGCGTCCAGGCTCGGCCCGAGCTGCCATGCCTCGCCGGCCATGAACACGCGGTTGATCTCCGTGTAAAGGCTGGCGATGTCATCAATGGCGGCGCCTTCAATCTGCAGCACGAGGGTCATGCGCCGACTGTAGCGTGGTCCGCGCTGTTGTTGATGGCCCAGCACGAGAGAGCTTTGCGCGGTCGCTCCGGGCTGAATGCCATATGGCATCGCGGTGCGCCTTTGCCACAGGTCACGACGGACGTCGAAGGATGCGTAGAGGGCCAGCGACGATGCGAATCATTGCACTGGCTACGTGGTGGCTTGCTCTGCAGTGGGCGGACGCCACGCCGCCATGCATCTTCTGCATCGGTCATGGATGCCAGGGACTACTCCGGAGAAACACCGATACTGAGCGCGAGTTCATGAGGCTCTCTCGAGAAAGTATCGAACGTTCTTTCCCAGGCCAGAGGCGGAAGGAAGCGTGGCACATGCCTCTGGTGGCTTCTTCGCAGCCCAAGTTAATGCTGGCTACTCGTTCTCCATGCGCCGTCACCGGCTCGCAAAATGAATAACCCGCATTCAGGTCGAATATTGGGTGGTCCGATGCACGTTTGCAATGCGCGGCTGCAGGAATTTGCCGGTGCGCGGTTTTCACAACAGCCCGCACATTTCAGGATATCTGGATCGATACAATAATATCGGCCCATAAAGTTTCCCCTGCCTGCGCCGCCATCGACCGTACGGCCATTGATCAAGGGAATTGAGATGCTCGCCTTACGCAACCTCCGAGTGGGATCCCGGCTGGGCGCCGGGTTTGGTTTGCTGCTGCTGTTCATCGTCGCCATCGTCGGCCTGGCGTTGTACGGAAATCACCTGAAGTCCACCCAGTTCGAGAAAGTGGTGGACGTCAACATGGTGAAAATGCGGTTGTTGAACGAGATGCTGGATACCAACAATGCGGCGCTGATGCAGCGCCGGCTGATGGTGATCAAGCGCGGTGAGGATTTCGACAGGGATTATCGGAAGGCGCAGGAGCTGTCGCAGGCTTACGACGCCATATGGGCCAAGTACATCAAGATTCCGCGTGATGCCACCGGCGATACGCTGGTCGCGCGGATCGACGCGGCACGCAGGGCCACCGACGCGTCCACCCAGCAACTGCATGAGCGCATGAAGGCCGGCGATTTCGACGGTGCAGCCAAGGAGCTGCTTGCCGAGCAGGGCCTGGCGACGGCCTGGAACGAGGCGATCTCCACCCTGCTGCGGCACCAGGAGGTGCTGACGGCGCGCAGCCGCGAGGACTACCGCGCGACCGAGGCGTGGACCGGCACCTTGTCGATCGTGTTCGGCGTGCTGAGCCTGATACTCGGCTCGCTGGCCGCATGGGCCATCACCCGCAGCCTGACCCGGCCGCTGGAGGGAGCCGTGAAGCTCGCCGATGGCATCGCCAACGGGCGGCTGGACAGCAGCATCGACGCCTCCGGCAACGATGAGGTGACGCAGCTGCTCAGGTCGATGCAGCGCATGCAGGCGCAATTGCAGTCTGTGATGGCGGCGCAGGGGGAACTGGCTCGCCAGCACGATGCGGGCAGCCTCAGCTATCGCATGGATGAGAGCGCCTTCCCCGGTGACTACGGGCGCATGGTGCACGAGACCAATGCGCTCGTCGGCTCGCATGTGCAGGTGCAGAACCGGTTGATCGAAGTAATGAAGCACTACGCCCGGGGCGATCTATCGGTAGACATGGATCCTCTGCCGGGCGAGAAGGCTGCGATCACCCAGGCGATGGACGAGACCAAGGCCAGCCTGTCAGCGATCAACGGTGAGATCCGCAGGCTGGCGACGGCAGCAGCGGCGGGGGACTTCAGCCTGCGCGGTGACGAGCAGCGCTTCGCTCACGATTTCCACGACATGGTGGCCGGGCTCAACCGGCTGATGCAGACCACCGACGAGAACCTGGTGCAGGTATCGAGCCTGTTGCAGTCCATCTCGCGCGGTGACCTGACCGTGCGCATGCAGGGGGACTTCCACGGGGTGTTCGCCCGGATGCGCGATGACTGCAACGCCACCGTCGACCAGCTCACGCAGATCGTCGGCCGCATCCAGGCCAGCGCGTCCAGCATCAACCTGGCGGCAGGCGAGATCGCCGCGGGCAACACCGACCTGTCGCGGCGCACCGAGCAGCAGGCGGCGAACCTGGAAGAGACTGCGGCGTCGATGGAGGAACTGACCTCCACCGTGAAGCAGAATGCCGAGCACGCACGCCAGGCCAATCAACTCGCGATCGGCGCGCACGGTGTCGCTTCGCAGGGCGGCGAGGTGGTCGGCCAGGTAGTCACCACGATGTCGGCGATCGAGGCCTCGTCGAAGAAGATCGCCGAGATCATCTCGGTCATTGATGGCATTGCGTTCCAGACCAACATCCTGGCGTTGAACGCGGCGGTGGAAGCCGCGCGAGCCGGTGAACAGGGCAGGGGCTTTGCGGTGGTGGCCAGTGAGGTGCGCACACTGGCACAGCGCTCGGCGGGTGCGGCCAAGGAAATCAAGGGCCTGATCGAGGATTCGGTTGGCAAGGTCGCCGACGGCTCGGCGCTGGTCCGCCAGGCTGGCACCACCATGTGCGAGGTGGTGGCCTCGGTGCAGCGGGTGACCGACATCATGGCCGAGATATCTGCCGCATCGCAGGAGCAGAGCTCGGGCATTGAACAGGTCAACCAGGCGGTGGTGCAGATGGACGAGACCACGCAGCAGAACGCGGCGCTGGTGGAAGAGGCCAGCGCCGCGGCTCGTTCCATGGAGGAGCAGGCCAATCTGCTGGCCGAAGCGGTTTCGGTGTTCCGCATCAGTGCGGCAACCACGGCCGCAGCCGTGCGCCCGGTCCTGGCCGCGGTCGCGGCGAAAGTGACTCCGGTACGCCGGCCGGGGGTACTGGTACCACGCATCGAGCCGACGCTGGCTGCGAACGCGGGCGGCTGGGAAGAGTTCTAGCAACAGCGCATGCCGGCAGGGAGACGGCGCCCATCACGATCGTTGACCGTGATGGGCGCGGATTTTTTCCCTGAACGCGCGATGGCCGGCGAGATTGGGGACACGCCCATTTCACTTCCGGTTGCCAACCGCTGGGGGACACTGGCCCCGTACCGGAATTCAGGAGATGGCCATGAAGACCTCGACCCGATTGCTTGTGCTGGGTACCCTGCTGGCGGCCTCGTCGGTGGCCGGCGCGCAGACTTACGGCCCGCGTGATGAGGGGCGCAGGTTCAACGACGGTAGCCGCGTGGTCTGCAAGAACGTGGAAGTGCAGCGCAACTCGCGCGATCCGAACCGCATTGCCGGTACGGCAACCGGCGCGGTAATCGGTGGCCTGCTGGGCAACCAGGTGGGCGGCGGCAACGGCAAGAAGCTCGCTACCGTGGCGGGCGCCGTGGCCGGTGGTGCGGCTGGTCGCCAGATCCAGGGCAACAGCCAGCAGAAGAACGGCGACCGCGTCGTCGAGCGCCGCTGCGAACGCGTCTATCGTTGATCGGTCGCTGCCACACCTGTTCGGCCCTTCCACATCGCAGTATTCGAACGCCGGCCCCGCGCCGGCGTTCGTCGTTCCGGACCCGTATCGCTGAATCTGGCGTCATGCCTATACTGCGCCGACTCAACGGATGAACGTCCAGTGAACGAATCGGCTCCAGCTCCCCAACCGGCACCGCTCGCCGGGCATGACCCGATAGCGGAAGCGACCGCCCATCCCCAACGGGTGCGTGATCGCACCGATGAACTCGAGCTGTTCATTTCGGGCCTGCTGGCGTTCGCGCTGCTGGCCGTGCCGGGCTATCTGTTCGACGCCTGGGCGCGCAGCAGCCTGCACACCGAAGGCATGTACTTCCAGATGCTCTGGTTCGGTTTCAGCATCAGTGTCGGCATGTGCTATGTGCTGGCAGTCGCCTTGATCATCCACCTCACGCTGCGCGGCTACTGGATCGGGCTGATCGGCCTCCGGTCGCATTTCCCCGATGGCATTGACTGGGCGCGCCTGCCAAGAATGGGGGCGGTCACGCGCGCTTTCCTGCAGGCCCGGGACGGAGGCCTCGATGGCAGCATCGAACGGGCCGACCGGCTGGCGACGATGCTGTTCTCGACCACCCTGCTTGCCGTACAGACATTGGCGGGCACGCTGGTGTTGGCCGTCCTGACGCTCGGTGTGTCGATGGTGATCGGCGCGCTGTCCGGTGGCGCCGATCATGTCGCCATGCTCGCCCTGTGCAGCGTGCTGGCCGCACTGTTGACGCTGGCTGTTACCCCCGGGATCCTGGAAAAGATCGTGGCGCGGCGGCAGGCGCGCGGGCAGCCCCATGAGCGACCGCAGCGACTCCTGCAGGCCATGCTGGCGGCCCTGCAACGGGTTCCGCTGTTGCGCCTGATGCAGACCATGCAGCTGACCATGCAGAGCAACCTGCGCTCGCGCTCGTTCATGGCGGCCTACCTGTTCGCGGTGCTGGTAGCGATGCTGCTGGCCGCCGTGCAGGTGATGGCGTCGTTGAAGTTCTCGCTGTTCAACCGGTACCAGATCGTCACGGAAGCGGCGGTTGAGCACGGCATGCTGAGTGCGCATTACGAATCGATGCGTTCGGCGCATGACCAGCTGCTGCCGTACCCGATGATCCCGTCGGACACGATCAGCGGTGGGCAGCTTCGCGTGTTCATTCCGCATCGCCCGCAACGCGACAATCCGCTGGCGCGCCAGCATTGCACCGCACTTCCGGACGCGCACAATGAAGCCTCCGGGCAACAGGCCGCCAACGCCGCAGTGGAGTGCCTTTCCCGGCTCTGGCAGGTCAAGCTGGACGGCACCCCGGTCGACCTGCATGGCTTCGTGCCCATGGAGCGGCGCGACCTGGATATGCGCGGCCTAGTGGGGTACCTGCCTACCCGCGGCCTCGCGCCCGGACGCCATGACCTGGAACTGGTGTGGAATGCCACAGGCGGCGAGCGCGGGGGCGGACGGCGTCGCGCGTTCCGCATCCCGTTCTGGTACGCCCCGGATCCCTGAGCGTCGGCTCGAAGCGGCCATGCCGCGGCCCTTGAACAGGTTGCCTGCGACTTAATCCCCTCCGTCCCCGTTTCGGGCCAGGAGGCGCCAGGCGGCGAGGCTGCCGTAAAGCAGCAGCAGAAGGGTGAGGGTGATCAGTTCGTGGCTGACGTCGGTCAGGCGGGCGTCCATCTGGTTCAGGCGCACCATCAGGTTGATGCCCGAGGTGGTGGGCAGCAGCTGTGCCAGCCAGACCAGCGGTTGCGGCGTCATCACCGCCGGCCACGACAGGTTGGCCAGGAAAAACAGCGGGATCGAGGTGGCGACGATGTACTGGAAGGCGCGCTCGCGGGTGCGGAAGAAGCTGCCGACCAACAGGCCGAAGGCCACGGTGACGGCGATGAACAAGGTGCCGCCCAGCAGCTGGCCTATCGGGTTGCCGCCGCGCGGGTAGTCCTGCGCCCAGGCAGTGAAACCGGCGTACCAGAACAGGCCGAACAGTCCGATCAGGCCGAAGCCCAACGCCATGCCGGCCAGCGTCGGCAGGTCGAAGCGCAGGCGCCGGCCCAGTGCGAGGCGGCGGCCGCCGAGCAGAACGCCGATGCCCATCAACAGCGTCTGGTGCACGATCAGCTCGGCCACCCCGGGCACGATCGCGCTGCCATAGCCTTCCTGGGTGTTGTACAGCGGACGCTGCACAAGCGTAACCGGCGGGGCCTGCGGTGCACCCATGAAGGCGGCCTGGCCGACCACGGCATCACGCCCGAACGCACCCAGCGCGTCAGCTACGCTGCCCAGCACCCAGCTGGCGCGGCCCAGGTAGGCGCCGTTGCCAAGCAGTACCAGCTTGGCTGGATGGCCGCGCAGGATGTCGCGCTCCAGATTGGCCGGGATCACGACGATCCCCTCGGCCTGGCCGGCTTCCAGCTGCCGGCGTGCGCTGTCGACGTCCGCCGGTTGCCCGACCACGCGCGCAACACGCAGTGCGTCGAGCTTGCGCAGCAGCTCGCGGCTGGTCGCGCTGTGGTCTTCGTCCACCACCAGCACCGGCAGGTTGCTGGCCACCTGGTGCCGGTAGGCGGCCGGATAGAAGAACGAGTACAGGATCACTGCGCCGACCATCACCACGATCGCGTAGCGGTCGCACAGGACCGCCATCAGGGTCTGCCGGAGGCTGCGCCAGAGTGCGCTCATGCGTCGCCCCCCGCCGGCTGTGCGGCTTCTGGGGTACGCGCAAAGGCGATCAGGCGCAGGCTGCCGATGCCACCGGCCACCACCGTCATCAATAGCAGCGTAGCCAGCGGCCATGCCGAAACCTGCAGCGGCGAGCCGATGAACTGCTGTTGGGTCTGCAGCTTGATGTAGGCGCTCAATGGCAGCAGCTGGTGCCAGACGCGGGTAAACAACGGCCCGTCCAGCACAGGGAAGGTGGCGCTGGAGAACGCCAGTGCGGTGCCGATGCTGAGGCCCACCGCGGACAACGCGGTGCCCATGTCGCGGGTGACGCCGACGAAGAACAGCGCGTAGGCGGCGGTGGCCAGGTAGAACAACGGCTGCGCGAGCAGCAGCAGAAGTACGCTGCCGGCCACGCCGTCGCCACGCAGCCATGCCAGGTAACCGATGCCGAGCGCGCCATACAGCGAGAACAGCAGGAGGTACGGCGCGACCTTGCCGGCAATCGCCGACCACGGCGTGCGGCCCAGCCAGGCGGGCAGGGTGCCATCGCGGACCTCGCGGCCGAGGCTGCCGGCCACCGCAAGTGCCAGTACCAGTGACAGCACCGCCGGGAAGATCAGCGGCAGCAGGAACAGCTCGTAGCTGCGTGCCGGGTTGTAGAGGATGTCCGACTGCACAGCGATCGGCGCCGCACGCAGCTTGCCCGGGCCGACCTGCAGGCCAATGCGCTCGCGCAGCAGGCGTGCATTCCATGCGGAAACCGCCTCGCCGACGTCGCGCGCCGCCGACTGGCCGGTGGTCATGTACGTGGCGTTGTAATAGGCGAACACCGTGCCCTGGCGGCCGCGCAGCGCTTGGCGGGTGACGTCGCGCGGCACCAGCACGATGGCGAATACATCCAGGCGGCGCAGCTGCGAACGTGCGTCTTCCATGTCCGCTGGCTGGCTGGCGACGCGTACGCCGGGACTGGCGTCGAGCATGCGCAGCAGCAGGCGGCTGTCACTGCTGTGGTCAAGGTCAACCACAGCAATCGGGATGTCGCGCATCACCGACGGCGTGAACATCCATGCCATCACTACCAGCATCAGTAGTGGCAGCAAGGTGACCAGCAGCAGGTCGGCACGGTTGCCGCGCAGCGACTGCAGCTCGCGTCGCCACGAAGCGGCGAAGCCGTTGCGGTCCGGGCTCAGTGCTGGGGCCATGCGAACAGCACGCTCATGCCGGGGCGGAAGCCCTCGATGCGGCGTACCGGGCGCACCCGCACCTCGAAGCTGCGGACGTCATAGCCGGAGGACTGGCGGGTGGTACGCCAGGTTGCATAGTCACCGGCCGGATTGATGAAGTAGACCTCGAATTCGCCGTCCAGGCCGAGCGCCGGCACGCTGCCCTGCAGCTTGCTGCCGACCTTCAGGCCCTGCATCTGCGATTCGCGCAGGTTCATGGCGACCCACATGCGGTCGATGTCGACCAGGGTGAACACCGGATAGCCGGCCGGCACCAGCTCGCCCGGGTCGGCCATGCGCTTGTTGATCTCGCCCGCCACCGGCGCACGTCCTTCCACTTCTGCTCGCGCGGCGTTGACCTCGGCCACCGCGCCCTGCGCCTGCTGTACCTGGCCCTGCGCGGCGCGCTTGTCCTGCTCGCGGGCGCCGGCCAATGCCATGTCGTACTGCGCGCGGGCGGCGCGGGCCAGTTCGCGCGAACTGGTGGCCTGGGCGTGCGCTTCATCGCGCTTCTGCCGGGTCATCACCCCTTCGTTGAACAGGTTCTGCACGCGCTGGTAGGTCGCTTCGGCCAGCGTCGCGCCGGCTTCGGCCCGCTTCCAGTTCGCTTCGGCGGCACGGATGTCTTCGCTGCGCGCGCCTTCATCGGCCTTGTCGGCCACCGCCTGCGCAGCGGCCAATGCGCCGTGCGCCTGCTGTTCCTTGGCGGCCACTTCGGGACTGTCGAGCAGGAACAGCACCTGCCCGGGCTGCACGCGATCGCCCTCGCGCACCTTCAGCTCGGCCACGCGCGCGGTGATCTTGGCGGCCACGTTGATCGTGTCCGCATCGGCCATGCCTTGGATCTGGTCGGCCGGGCTGCGCCAGGCCAGCCACAGGCCGAGCACCACCGCGACCAGCAGGACCACCAGCAGGATCGGTCCCAGCCGTCGCTTGCCGGGGGGCGTCGTCGCATCGTCGTGCAGCACGTCACTCATGGTCGATCACCTCGTCCGCACGCCGCCGGAATTCTTCGAAACGGTCCATCTGTCCACTGATCTCCAGCAACTGTGCCAGCGCAATGTCGTATTGGTAGGCGGCCTGTGCGCGCTCGACACGGGCGCCGCCCAGGCCGAGCCGCGCATCGATCACATCCAGCGAGGTGGCCTGGCCTTCGCGGAATGCCAGCTCCTGCAGGCGCAGGTTTTCCTGTGCCTGGGCGATGCTGCTGTCGAGCAGCACGAACTGCTGGCGCGCGGTTTCCAGTTCGTTCCAGGCCTTGCGCACACCCAGTGCGACCTGGTTCTCGGCCTCGCGCAGGCCGGCTTCGGCCTGGTCCTGTTGTGCACGCGCGGCGCTGATCTGCGCCGGCCGCGAGTTCGGTGACAGGAAGGTGTACTTCAGCCCGATGCCGAACGCCCAGTCCGGGTCGGTCAGCATCTCGTCGCGGCGACGGAAGTCGTATTGGCCGAAGGCGAAGATCTGCGGCTTCAGCTTGGCCTGCTGCACGCGCACGCCCTGTTCGGCCTGCGCCACCATCGCGCGCAAGCGCGCGATCTGCGGCTGGCGCGCCTGCGCCGTGCGCTCGAAGCTGGTCACCGGTTCCAGCGGCACGCGCTGCACGAACAGCGGCGACACCGGCTGCACCTCGCCACCACTGCGCAGCAGCGTGGACAGCGCGGCCTTCAGCGTGGCCAGGTCATTCACTGTCTTCTGATACTCGCGCTCGGCCTTGTCGCGGGCCACGGTTGCCTGCAGGCGTTGGGCGCGGGTGGCGAAGCCCTCGCGTTCGAGCTTTTCGGCATCGGACAGGTGGCGGTTGAGGCCGTCGCGCACGTCGCGGCGCACGTCCACCGCCTGCTCGGCCAGGCGCTGGCCGAAGTAGGCCTGGGCCAGCTGCACGGTCAATGATTGGCGCTGTGCCTCGCGCTCGGCGTTGGCCTGCTCATGGGCGGCGCTGGCCGCACGTTGCGCGGCCGGGATCACGCCGCCGGTGTACAGCGGCAGCACCGCGGTCACTACTGGGCGTGTACGCCAGTCGCGCTCGGTGAACGACAGCGGCGAATCGATTCCGAAGGCTTCAGCCACCGGCGCCAGCGAACCCAGTGGCAGGGTCAGGGTCTTCTGGAACTGCAGGCGGCGCACTTCGCCGGTGATCTCCGGCAGGCGCAGCAGGCGCGTGGCGTCCTGCAGGTCCTGCTTGTTGCGTACCGCTGCATCAGCGGCTGCCAGCGCATCGGAGACCTGCTCCAGGCGTTGGCGTGCCTGTTCCCAGTCCAATGCGGGGGCGTCGTTGCTGTTCTGCGCGGACGCAGCGGTTGGCAGGCAGGTCGCCAGCACCAGCGCCAGCGCGGCCTTCGCGCGGTGCATCCTTGTACGTCGGCCGATCACGCCCATGCCGTCCCAGTGGTAAAGAAGTGCGCAAACGGTAGTGCGCGCGGCGTGAAGCCCGAGTCTGCGGTCATCGGATTGTCCTCAACGAAGGGTGCCGCTGGCTGCCGTGCGCAGCGCCTGGGTGATGTGCTGCAGCGTGCTTGAGCGCACGGCGGCATGTTGCCAGTACAGCGGCACATCCAGCCAGCGGCGGGGTTCCAGTACCACCACGCGGCCGGCGCGCACGGCGGGCGCGACCAGGGTTTCCGGGGCCATGCCCCAACCGAGTCCGCACGCGGCGGCTTCGACGAAACCGGTGGAAGAGGGCAGGTAGTGTAGCGGCGGCTGCAGGCGCGCGCGGGTCAGGCGCCGCACGAAGCGCCATTGCAGTTCATCCTTGCGGTTGAACACCAGCATCGGTGCGCGCGCCAGGGCCGCGGCCTGCATGCCATCGTTGAAGTACTGGCGGGCGAAGCCGGGCGAAGCGATCGCGTGGTAGCGCATGGCGCCTAGCGGGTGCACGTTGCAGCCCTTCACCGGCTGGCTTTCGGCGGTCACTGCGCCGAGCACGCTGCCATCGCGCAGCAGCTGCAGGGTGTGGTCCTGGTCGTCCATGCGCAGGTCGAACAGGTAGCCATGGCGCTGGTGCAGGTCGGCGACGGCCGGCACGAACCAGGTATCAAGCGAGTCGTCGTTGACCGCCAGGGGGATCGGCGTGCGCGCGGTGTCACTGCCACGCTCGGGCAGCAGCTCGGCCAGCGCCTCGGCCTCGAGCGCCTGCATCGGCCGTACCCGGCGCAGCAGTGCTTCCCCCGCGGCGGTCGGTCGGCAGGGTGCCTGGCGCACCACCAGTACCTGGCCGAGGCGGTCTTCCAGCGCCTTGACCCGCTGCGACAGTGCCGACGGGCTGATCGACAGGCGGCGTGCCGCGGCCTCGAAGCTGCCTTCTTCCAGCACCGCAGCGAATGCGGCCAGCTGCGGATGTACCAGGTCCATGCCGTCGCCTCTTCAGTTTTCCTGCACAGGATAAAGAAAAATCAGATTGTCTAAACAGGGCAATTGGCCGCACCCTGCGCGTCCCCTCGCTGCCTGGGCCTTCCTGATGTGGATCGCCGCCATTGCCGCCGGCCTGTTCGCGGGTGCCGGCCTGATCATCGCCATCGGCGCACAGAATGCCTTCGTGCTGCGACAAGGGTTGCAGCGTCGGCATGTCGGAACGGTGGTGGCTGCCTGTGCCGGCGCGGACATCGCGCTGATACTGGCTGGCGTCGGCGGCATGGGCGCGCTGGTGCTGCAGTGGCCGCTGCTGCTGCAGGTGCTGCGCTTCGGTGGCGCCGCGTTCCTGCTGTGGTATGGCCTGCGGGCAGGGCTGCGCGCGTGGCGCGGAGGCAGTGCACTGGCCGCGGCCGAGGCGCAGGGCGGCAGCGCGCGCCAGGTGCTGCTGACCTGCCTGGCCTTCACCCTGCTCAATCCGCACGTCTACCTGGATACCGTGGTGCTGCTGGGCAGTCTGTCCACGCGCTACCCGGGTGACCTGCGCTGGGCCTTCGCCGCCGGGGCGTGCCTGGCCAGCGTGGCCTGGTTCTGTTCTCTGGGCTATGGCGCGCGCCTGTTGCAGCCGGTGTTCCGCAAGCCAGGTGCCTGGCGGGTGCTGGATGCCGCCGTGGCGGTCTTCATGTTCTGCCTGGCGACACTGTTGCTGTTGCGTCCGCTCTAGGCCGCGTCCACCGCGCACAGTGGCGCTTCGCCGGGGCGCAGGGTCAGTACGCACACACCGGTGCGGGTTACCGCCACCGTGTGCTCGAACTGCGCCGACAGTTTGCCGTCGCGGGTGTAGACCGGCCATTCGTCCGGCTGTTGGCGGATGGCCGGCTTGCCCTGGTTGAGCATCGGCTCGATGGTGAACACCATGCCTTCTTCCAGCACCCTGCCGGTGTTGGGATGGCCGTAGTGCAGGATCTGCGGTTCCTCGTGCATTTCCTGGCCGATGCCGTGGCCGCAGTATTCCTTCACCACGCTGTAGCCGTGGCTGCGCGCGTGGCGGGCGATGGCGTGGCCGATATCGCCCAGGTGCGCGCCGGGGCGCACCGCAGCGATGCCTTTCCACATCGCCTGGTAGGCGGTCTGCACCAGCCGGCGCGCGGCGTAGTCGACCTCACCGACCAGGTAGGTAGTGCTGGAGTCGGCGATGTAGCCGTTCTTCTCCAGAGTGATGTCGAGGTTGACGATCTGGCCGTTGCGCAGCATGTCGGTGGTGCTGGGTACGCCGTGGCAGATCACGTTGTCGATCGAGGTATTGAGCACGTAGGGAAAGCCGTACTGGCCCTTGCTGGCCGGCCTCGCCTGCAGTTCATCGACGATCATGCGTTCGACGAAATCGTTGATCTCCATCGTGCTGCGGCCCTGCAGCGGCAACTGGTCGAGTGCGGCGAACACCTGGGCCAGCAGGCGACCCGATTCGGCCATCAGCGCGATCTCGTCGGGGCGCTTGATGATGCCCATCGGCTCAGACTTGGCCCGGGGCCAGCAGGGGCGGCTGCACACCGGCCGCGCGCAGCTCGCTGGCGACGATGTCCTGGAAGCTCAGCGTGGGGTTCAGCTCGCAGAGCATGCCGACCCGGATCCAGAAGTTGGCCTGGGCGTTGATCGAGCGGCTGGAGACGGTGCAGGCACGGCGCAGCTGGTCGTGCAGGGTGTCATCGATGTTGACGATGCCCATGGGTGGCCCTCGAAGTATTAATATACGAATCGTATATGTTTCGTATATCCATCTCAAGCCGACGTCATTCAGTCCGTGTGGGTGGCGAAGCGCAGCCGGTTGCCATCCGGGTCGCGCAGCAGCATTTCCCGGCTGCCCCATTCGGTGTCATGCGGGGGCTGCTCGATTGGGACGTTGGCGGCACTGAAGGCGCGGTGCAGGCTGTCGACGTCGTCAACGATGAAGTACACCGCGCCGCCGATCTCGCAGTCACCGCTGTGCTCGGTGAGGAAGATCGTCTGGCCATCGCGGGTGAGCTGGGCGAACAACGGCAAACCGGCTTCGAAGCGGTGTTCCCAGTCGACCACGAAACCCAGCCCCTGCACGTAGAACGGCAGGGTGGTATCGGCGTGGCGCATGCGCAGTTGCGGGATGACGGTCTGGGGCATGGCGGCGGCTCTTGGGGGCAGGAGCCCAGTGTAGTGCCGGCCGCTGGCCGGCATTCCTGTGAGCCCGGGAACAACGAGGTTGCCGGCCAGCGGCCGGCACTACCGAAGCCACGCCGGCCAACGGCCGGCATTACCGACGCGGTCAGCAGGCCGTCGGTACGGCGGCCATCGCCGCCAGCAGTTCGCGATTCACCTGCTGGTGACGCGCCTGCCAGGCAGGAAGATCTTCGGCGCTGATGTCTGGTTGGCCATCCAGCGAAGACAGCCAGCGCTTGAAGCGACTCTGGTAGTTGGCCAGCGACACTTCCCCGGTGATGTCACTGCCGAACAGGCCGCCTGCACGCAGCGCCTCGATCACCACCAGTGCGTCCTCCAGCTGGAATTGGCCCTGGTCCCAGTTGCTGCGCGCGACGTCCTCGGCGAACACGTCCTTGTCGATCGACAGGTAGGTCGGCTGGGGCGACTTGGCCTGTTCGGCAGCGAACGCGGCCACCAGCGCTTCAGGGTGCTCGAAGCGGCGGAACGCGTGGCCCATGCCGAGGCGATGGCCCCAGCTGACATCCACATCCATGCACCAGTACGTCAAGCGACCGCCCAGCAGCGGGCGCCAGTGGTTCTCCCAGGCATGGCCGAGGCCGATGTCGCTGGAGGTAATGCCGAGCACGTGGATGTGCGAGATCTGCGGCAGCTTGCTGGCGGCATTCACCCATGAGCCGCAATGCATGCCGAACGGAAAACGCATGTTGTCCGGATGGTTGTCCAGCACTACCAATTGGAACGGCGCCTGTGTGCGCATGCGGCTCAACAGCGGCAGGCTGAGATGATGGAAGTCGCCACTGCCCAGCATCACGGTGCCGAGCTGCGCGGGCAGCGGCGCCAGCACTTCGGCGGCGAAACGGTGCAGTGTGGCATTGCTGCAGGCGAAGCGCAGCGGGTCGTGCCACTGCGGCAGGGCCAGAGTCTGTGCCTGGGGCAGTGGCAGCACGCCACCGTCCAGGTCGAGGATCAACGGAGAACGCAACGGCATCGTTCAACCGCCTCCATCGGGTTCGCCCTGCAGGTACGGGGCCAGGCGGCGCAGGGCGGCGCGCAGCAGCGGGGAACGGGCGTGGATCGCATGCCGGGTGGAGGTGAAGCTTGCCCCCAGCTCGGCCTTGATCCGCGAGTCGGTCCAGCCGGCCACGTAGTGACTCAGGCCGTGCTGCAGGGCATACTCGAGGTTGTGCATCCAGCTCACCGCGTACAGGTTGTGCTCGCGTGACTGCGGGTAGGCCAGGCCGATGTACTTGTCCACCAGCTTTCCGGCATGCACGTAGCACAGGTTCCAGCCGATCAGCTGCCCTTGGTGGCGATACAGGAACATCCGTCCCTGGCCCTGGCTGTCGGACAGCAGATGCTGGAAGTAGGGCAGGTCGAGCTGGTCGAAATGCACCGCGCTCTGCGCATACACGCCCAGGTACAGCGCATACAGTTCGGCCTGCAGCTGCGGGTCGGCGAGGACCGGATCGCCGGTGGCGATGCAGTCGATCTGCAGGTCATCACGCGAACGGAGCTTGCGCCGGATGTTCTTGCGGCGCGAGGACGACAGGCGGCCGAGATAGCCATCGAGCGAATCGAAATCGATCGCCACCCAGGCCAGTGGCATGCCTTCCAGTTCAACGAAGCCGCGTGCCAGCAAGGCCTGCAGGAAGGCGCCGCTGTGCGCGTTGGCGGCATCATCCAGCAGCGGTGAATCGATGGCCAGGTCCTTGACCACCAGCAGCCGGGTATCGCCGATCGCGTGACGCGTCACGTCCTCGGCCAGCGCCTCCGGCGCCACGTGCGCCGGCAGCGGGGTGTACTCGGTGCTGGTGGCACCGACGAAACGGGTCTTCCAGGTGATCCATGGCCGCCACAGGCGCGACAGCGGCAGGCCGAGCAGCCTGCCGCGCAGCGCGTCGTCCATCGTGGTGGTCAGGTCCAGCGACGCACGGAAGGTCGGCAGACCACTGGGAAGGCGGCCTGCCTCGAATCCGAGCGGCGGGTGGGCCAGGAAACCCTCCAGCAGCGCGGCCGGTTCCAGCGCGGTGCTGGATGCGCGTGACGTCATCTCCATCGGCACAGGAATCGGCGGCGCATCCAGCCTCAGCCCTTGGCCTTGGTCAGCGCCTGGTCGAGCAGGGTGATCGCCAGGTCGATCTCTTCGTAGCTGATGTCCAGCGACGGTGCGAAGGTGATCACGTTCTTGTACCAGCCACCCACGTCGAGCACGAGGCCCATGCGCTTGCCGTCGTGCAGGAGGTCACCGGCCAGGCCGATGTCGACCATGCGGTCCAGCAGTTCCTTGTTCGGGGTGTAGCCGTCGGCCTGGCAGATTTCGGCGCGCAGGGCCAGGCCCAGGCCGTCGACGTCGCCGATTTCCGGGTGGCACTTCTGCAGGCCACGCAGGCCGTCGAGGAAGTACGCGCCCTTTTCCGGCACGGTGCGCTCGTAGTCCATTTCCTTGCCCAGCTTCAACACTTCCAGGCCCAGGCGGGTGCCCAGCGGGTTGGAGTTGAAGGTGGAGTGGGTGGAACCCGGCGGGAACACGGTCGGGTTGATCAGCTCTTCGCGTGCCCACAGGCCGGACAGCGGGTTCAGGCCGTTGGTCAGCGCCTTGCCGAACACCAGCACGTCCGGGGTCACGCCGAAGTGCTCGATCGACCACAGCTTGCCGGTACGCCAGAAGCCCATCTGGATCTCATCGACCACCATCAGGATGTCGTACTTGTCCAGCACGCGCTTGAGGCCGGTGAAGAAGTTGCGCGGCGGGATGACGTAGCCGCCGGTGCCCTGGATCGGCTCGACGTAGAACGCGGCGTACTCGGCCTGGCCGACCTTGGGATCCCACACGCCGTTGTACTCGCTTTCGAACAGGCGCTCGAACTGCCACACGCAGTGGTCGGAATACTCGTCCGGAGTCATGCCCTTCGGGCGACGGAAGGGGTACGGGAACGGGATGAACATCGCGCGCTCGCCGAAGTGGCCGTAGCGGCGGCGGTAGCGGTAGCTGGAGGTGATCGACGAGGCACCCAGGGTGCGGCCGTGGTAGCCGCCTTCGAAGGCGAACATCAGGCTCTTGCCGCCGCGCGCGTTGCGCACGATCTTCAGCGAGTCTTCAATGGCCTGCGCGCCGCCGACATTGAAATGCACGCGACCGTCGAGGCCGAACTTTTCGTGCATGTCCACGGCAATGGTCTTGGCCAGCTGCACGCGGGTCGGATGCAGGTATTGGCTGGCGACCTGCGGCAGGGTGTCGATCTGGTCCTTCAGCGCGTCATTCAGGCGCTTGTTGCTGTAGCCGAAGTTGCAGGCCGAGTACCACATCTGCAGATCGAGGTAGGGCACGCCCGCACCGTCGAACATGTAGCTGCCTTCGCCGCGCTGGAAGATCTTCGGCGGGTCGACGTAATGGACGGTATCGCCGAAGGAGCTGTAGCGGGCTTCGTCGGCCAGCAGCTGCGCATCGGAGGCAGCGGCGTCGGCGTTCTTGTCAAAAATGTTCATGCAGTTCGGTTCCGTGAAGGACGTTCGAAAGGGGGCAACGGGGAGCGTGTCTGGAAGGGAGTGCTCAGGCGGTGGCCAGCAGGGGCAGTACGATGGGCTGCGGGCTGGCGTCGAAATGACGTGGCTGCAGCAGGCTGCCATCGAACAGGCGCGGCAGCAGCGCGACTGCATCGTGGAAGGTGTCGATGGCGGCATGCGCGATGCCGGCCTTCGTGCAATGAGTGATCAGGCGGCGCTTGGCGAACACGAAGTCGGCGTCTTCAGAGACGCAGAAGTCCGAGCTGCCATCGCCGATCATCAGCACGCGCGGTGCTTCGTTGGCGCGCGCCTGCGCACCGCAGGTGCACTTGCAGGTGCCACTGCGGCAACCTTCGGCCTGGTAGGGCGATTCCAGTTCCCAGTGGTCCCCGCACCAGCGCAGGTGGTTGGCCACCACCGGCAGTCGCGACAGACCGTGGTTGGCGAGGATGCGGTGGATCGCATAGTCCAGGCCATCACTGACGATGCGCAGCGGCACGCCCAGTTGTTCGGCGCGGCTGACAAAGGCGGCGAAGCCCGGATCGATCTGTACCTGGTCCAGGTGGGCGTCGAGCGTGGCCGGGTCCAGCTTCAGCAGCCTGACCTGGCCCTGCATGCATTCACGCGAGCCGATCTTTCCCGACTTCCACTGCTCTTCCAGTTCCTGCCAGCCCGGCTGGCCGTACTTTTCCAGCAGCGAGTCGATGACATCTTCCAGGCTGATGGTGCCGTCGAAGTCACACAGGATGCTCCAGCGCATGGGCAGGTCCGTCGATGAAAGAAGCGTCCGGCACGATGCCGGGGCAGGCTCAATGTAGGCAGGCCGCCTTTCGTGTTCCTTTCCTGTTGAAAGCCTGCACCGCAGGCTGGGGAAAGTGTTCAGGAATCGCGCTTGCTGAACGGGCGTAATGCCTTGGAAACCGCGGTTTCAGCGCTGCGCAGCGGCCAGCGCCCGCAGGATCTCCGCGGTTTCCTCACGGGTCTGCCAGGCGCTGTTGCCGAGGGTCAGCATGCGTGCGGCGAAGTCGCGCGCGTTCGGCATGTCGTCCTGCGGCACGATGCCGCGCAGGTAGGCGTAGTCGGGCAGGGCATGGATGAACATGCGGCTGGCACCAAGGCCGCGCGGCCACAATGCGTCCAGTGCGGCATCACGGGCGCGTTGGCTGGGCATCAACAGCATCAGCATCGGCCAGGTGCCGCCGGTACCGGCCAGGCCGTCAACCACCTCCACCGCCGGCAGTTGTGCCAACTGCACGCGCAGCTGCAATGCGCGCAGTCGTCCAGCCTGCAGGAACGCAGGCAGCCGCCGCGCCGCGTTGGCACCGATGTTCTGCCGCCAGTGGCTGACCCGGTGCTGCGGTATGTCCAGCGGGAAAATATCACCGACCGCTTCTTCCAGGTCGCCGCGCTGCAGCGCGTTGCGCAGGGGATTGCCGTACACCAGCGACAGCAGCGAGGGCCGGTAGCAGGCGGCAAGGCCGAGCAGCTGCACGCTGCGAAGCAGCTCCCAGCGCAGGCTGGAACGCACCTGTTCGGCGGCATGTTCGGCCAGCGCGGCGCGCAGCTCGTCATCGCGGCTGACCAGCAGGCCGCCTTCGTGCAGGCTCAGCCCCTTGCCGGCAGCGAGGCTGAAGAATCCAATGTCGCCACGCAGGCCGACGCTGCTGTTGCCGATCCGGGCGCCCAGCGCCTGCGCGGCATCTTCGATGACCCAGGCCCCGGCGCGGCGGGCGATGTCGCAGGCCCGTTCGACATCGGCGATGCGACCGCCGAGGTGCGTGGGCAGGATCGCCAACGTCCGTGCGTCGGCCAGGCGCGAGAGCTGTGCCGGATCAAAGTCGAAATGGCCACGCCGGGTATCGCACAGCTGCACGCGCAGGCCGAGGCTGTGCACCGCGATCGGCACCAGCGGGCAGGTGTAGGCCGGCATGATCACTGTGTCGCGCTTTGGCGCGCGCTTGCGCAGCGTGCGCAGCGCGATCAGCAGCGCGTGCGTACCGGAGCAGGTCAACTGCAGCGGCGGTGTACCCAGCTGGCCCGCCAGTACTTCGCGCAGGTCACCGCCACCGGGAAGGAAGTCGCGAGCCCGGATCGGCAGGCCGGCGGTGGGCGGCAGTTCGCGCGCGAACAGGTTCATCGCAACGCGCTCATGGCGTGCTTGCGGCGGGGCTGTGTGGATCGTCTGCTTCGGCGCGACCGAGGCAGACGATGCCGGCCACGATCAGGACCGCACCGACCAGGTGGTGCAGGGTCAGTGGCTCGTTCAACAGCCACGCCGACAGCAGCAGCACGCTGATCACTTCCAGGTGCGAAGCCGCGAACGCCGGACCGATCGGCGCATGCCGCAGCAGGCTCATCCAGGTGAAGAACGCCCCCACGTAGCCGAGGATGGCGCCGTACACCCACGGCTGCGACAGCACGCGCAGCAGCCACGCCGTGTTGGCCTCGACCGGCAGCGCGGCGTCGCCGGCATATTTGAAGCACAGCTGGGCCAGTGTGTCGAAGGCCATCAGCAGCGGGAAGCCGATTACATACAGGCGCCTCATGAGCCGGCCCCCACCACCGCCACGCCTGCGGTGACCAGCAGCATGCCGGTTACCCGCAGCGGGGTGAGCTTTTCGCGGAACAGGACGCGGCCGGCGATCATCAGCGCGACGATGTTGATCGAGCCAAGCAGCACGCCCTTGGACAATGGAACCAGCGACAGGAACGCAATCCAGGCGACGAACTCAAGCACGTAGCAGGCGATGCCGATCCACAACCAGGGGCGGCTGAGCATGTGTTTCCAGCGTTGCAGTCCCTCACCCTCCTGCGGATCGCTGGCGGCGGCCTTGAAGGCGAGCTGGCCACCGGTATCGAGTACCACATTGGCCAGCCACAACAGCGTGGCAAGTGCCCCCATCTCAGGCCACCGCCTTGAGCGCGCCGCTGCGTTCGCCGATCCCGGCGAAGAAGCGCGCGCTGCGGCGGATCACCTCTCGACGTTCGCGGTCGATGGTGATCATGTGGTAACTGTCCTCCAGCACCACCAGTTCCTTCGGGCCGCTGACCCGCGACATCACCAGTTCGGCATTTCCCATGCTGGCCACGTCGTCCTCGCGGGCGTGCATCACCAGGCATGGTGCGGTGACTTGGTGCAGGTGGCGGCGGGTCCAGTTGCTCAGCGCACGCATCTCGGCCAGCGCGTGCCAGGGATTGCCCGGCAGGCCGGCGGCGGCGCTGTCGCCGGACAGCATGGCGGCGCTGACCTGCGCACGGAGGCGCTCGTCGCGAAGGCCGTACGGCGGTTCTTCCATGAACATGCGGTCGCGGCCGATGTTGAAGCGTTTGAACCAAGGCAACAGGAACGAAAGGCGGGCGACGGCGGGAATGTTCCAGCCGTCGTAGCGGAACGTGGCGCCATATACGCCGACGCCGGACACCCAGTCCGGTCGTCGGGCAGCAAGTGCCAGCGACAGCACCGCGCCCATCGACAGGCCGCCCACGAACAGCTGGTCGACCTTGCCGCGCAGGGTGGCCGCCGCATCCTCCACGCCCTGGTACCACTGTTCCCAGGTGGTCGCCAGCAGGTCATCCACGCTGCCGCAATGGCCGGGCAGCTGCACGCCGTGTACGGTGAAGCCGGCGTTGTTCAGGCCCTTGCCCAGCATGCGCATTTCCGCCGGGGTACCGGTCAGGCCATGGACCAGCAGCACGCCCTGGCGGCCACCGGGGAGGAAGAAGTCGTGCGATTCGGTCACCTGGCGGCTCCGGGACGGCAGTGGGGAGGGTCAGGATCGCAAGCGCGATTTTCGCCAGCCTTTCAGCGTCCCGGCCGGGTCAGGATGCCTTCAGCAGCGGCAGCGAGATGGCGACCTTCAGTCCACCACCGGGCCGGTTGAGGAAGCTCAGGCGGCCGCCGAAGTGTTCCACCGCTTCGTGGGCGATGGCCAGGCCCAGGCCGGTCCCGCTGGCAGTGGTGCCGGGGGCGCGGAAGAAGCGCTCGCCCAATCGTGGCATCAGCTCCTCGGATACGCCGGGTCCGTTGTCCTCCACGTACAGTTCGACGTCATTGTCATCCAGCGCATGCACGCCGACGGTGACGGTCGCACCGCGGCCGGCATAGCGCAGCGCATTGTCGATCAGGTTGTCCAGTGCCTCCTGCAGCTGGGCACCGTTGCCGAGCACGCGCAGAGGGTGGGGACTGCCGAGGTAGCCCAGGTCGATGCCGTCGCGGATCGCTTCGGGCACGCGCATGCCGACCCACTGTGGCACCCGTTCGCACAGGTCCAGTGCCTCCACGGTATCGGGCACGGTCTGCGCCCGGCTCAGCGCCAGCAGCTGGGTGCTGACCCGCGCGGTGCGCTGGTTGAGCCGGCGGATGTGCTGCAGTGCCTCGCGCACCGTGTCCGGGTCGCCATGCGCCAGTGCCTGGTCCACGTGCAGGGCCATGCCGGCCAACGGCGAGCGCAGCTGGTGCGCGGCGTCGGCGATGAAACGGTTCTGCAGGGTGATCATTTCCGCCTGGCGGGCAAACAGATCGTCGATGGTGCTGATCAGCGGCTGGATCTCCTCCGGCACGTCGGCGTCGGAGATCGGCGCCAGTTCGCCGCGGCGCTGTGCCAGGCGGGTCCTCAGCGGGGTCAGGATGCGCAGGCCATGGGTCACGCCGAACCAGACCAGCGCGGCAGTGCCCAGCGCCAGCATGGTCATCAGCGGGATGATGATCATCAGGATCTCGCGCGCGCGCTGGCGTCGTTCGGCCATGCTTTCGGCCACCGTCACCGCCAGCTGGTCCTGCGGATCGTTCATCGCACGCGTGCAGACGGTGGCCATGCGCACCGGCTGGCCGTTGAGAGTGCCGTCGTACAGGGTGGGGTCCACGCCGGTGCATTCCTGCGAAGGCGCGTAGGCACTGAAATCCGCATTGCCGCTGAGTGTCCCCTGGCGGCTGCTGTCGACGTTGAAATAGCGATGGCCGTCGGGCTCGTACTCGATCAGGAAGCGCGCCTGCGGAGACAGCTCGCTGGTCACCGGCATGCCGCTCAGCATCTGCGCGAAGGAGTGCGTGTCGTCGATGAGGTTGCGGTCGTGGATGCGGTTGGAGTAGTCCAGCGCAACGTAGTAGGCCAGGATCGTATTGAAAGTGAGCAGGGCCAGCATCGGCAGCGCCAGGAAGGCAAGCAGGCGCCGGCGCAGGCTGGGCGGTCCACTGATCACGGGGCGCTGTCGTCCTGCGCGTCTTCCAGCATGTAGCCCAGCCCGCGCACGGTGCGGATGCCCATGCCGCCGGGCTGCAGCTTGCGGCGCAGGCGGTGCAGGGCGATGTCCAGGCCGTTGTCGGTCAGGTCCTGGCCCCAGTCGCACAGCGCTTCCACCAACTGCGCGCGCGATACGATGCGCTCGGCGCGAACGGCCAGCGCCGACAGCAGGCCGAACTCGCGTGCGGTCAGTTCAAGTGATTGGTCGTCGATCCAGACGCGGTGCCCGGCCAGGTCCAGGCGCAAGCGGCCGACGCGCAGGTCCGGATTGCCATTGCTGGTGACCCGGCGCAGCTGTGCTCGCACGCGGGCTTCGAATTCGTCCAGTGCGAACGGCTTGACCAGGTAGTCATCGGCGCCGAGGTCGAGCACGCGCACGCGCTCGGCCAGGCCGTCACGCGCGGTCACCACCAGCACCGCCAGGCCATCGCCGCGCTGGCGCAGTCGTTGCAGCACGTCGCGGCCATCCAGTTGCGGCAGCCCCAGGTCCAGCACCAGCAGTGCGTACTGGGTCGAGCCCAGTGCTGCATCGGCGTGCGCACCGTTGTCGACGTGGTCGACCACGTGCCCCTGCCGACGCAGCGAGGCGCACAGGCCCGAGGCGATATCCGGGTCGTCTTCAGCAATCAGAACGCGCATGCGCGGGGCTCCTGTAACGGTCAGGCCCACCGGATGGACGGGGTGGGCCTCTCGGCTGCCGAGGGTAGCCGCAAACCGGCTGCAGGTGGAGCGCGTCGGCACCTCCCGGCACCGTCGCGCTGTCCCTCCATTCAGTCCTGCAGCCCCGGCTCACCCGGCGCCAGCGGTACCCGGGAGCCATCCAGCAGGCCACGGCTGAGCTTGCCATCCTCGATGAACAGCAGTTCGCCGTTCTCGCCGTTCTTGATGCTGCTGTCGATGGCGATCACGCGGTCGCCGTGGAAGCTGCTGACGTGCGGCATCGAGGTGTGGCCGACCACGATGCGGGTGAGCTGCAGGCGGTCGAGCACGGCCTGTACCCCCGCGGTGTCGAGGCGGCCATCGAAATAGCCGCGGTACCAGATCGGGCTGGTCTTGCCGTCATACAGCGGTGCCGTGGCCGGGTCGGCCTTCACTTCGGCCTTGGGCAGGCCCAGCGAGGCCTGATAGGCCGCGTTGGTGCGTGCCGGGTCCAGCGCCAGCTGCACCGCCTCGGGCGAGATGCCGCCGTGCAGGAACAGGGTATCGCCGATCTTCAGCAGCACCGGGCGGGTGCGCAGCCACTGCCCGATCACCGAGTCGACGCCATACAGCTGCGGGTAGCTGCGACCGAGCAGCTGGGCGCTGCGCAGGTATTTCGGGTTGACGTAGCGCAGGTCGTCGTACAGCACCATGGTTTCGTGGTTGCCGAGCACGAAGTGCACGGCGCCACCGGCGGCGGCCGCCTGCTGCTGCACGCCGTACAGCAGCCAGAACGCCTCGGTCACCTGCGGGCCGCGGTCGAACACATCGCCGGCGATGATCAGGGTGTCGGTGCCCAGCGCCCAGCGGTCCTGCGCATCGATCACCTTGTTGGCGCGCAGCAGGCGCACCAGCAGGCCGTACTGCCCGTGGATATCGGACAGGGCAACGATGCGCGGTACCGCCGGCAGCACGGAGACCGACGGTGCGTTGGGTGCGGCGACGTGCACGGTGTGTTCGTAGCCGCAGCGCGGCGGGATATCGGTGCCCGCCGCGTTGATCGGCAGCGCGCGCGACTCGACCTTGTCGTCGCAGATCCACTTGGCCTCCAGCTGGTCGCCCTGGCGGAACACATAGGGGCCATCGGCCTGTACGTGGTCGGCGGGCGCGGCAACCTCACGGGCCTGCGTGCCTGCTGTGGCGCAGGCCAGCAGCGGCAACAGCAGGGCGGTCAGCAGGGAAGGGCGACAGCGCGGCATCGGCGGCGTCCGGCGGCGGAAACCTCCGATGCTAACCGGCGCGGCCGGATCGTGGTGTGCGCGAATGGGCGGATCAGGTGTCGCGCCCGTCGTCCTTGAGCTTGCGCACGCGGGTGGCAGTGGGCTGAAGCGGCTGGCCATCGCGCCCGCGCGGCTGCATGTAGGGCAGCGGCCGCCGCGTCGCCAATTCGATCAGCTGCGAATGGGCTTCGCCTGCACCGAAGCGATGGCGCTCCCCCCACTGGCGCAGTGCGACCAGCAGCGGGAACAGTTCCAGGCCTGCGGCGGTGAGCACGTACTCCTGGTAGGCCGATCCATCGGAGGCTGGCTGCAGCTGCAGGATGCCGGCCTCGACCAGCCGGCGCAGGCGGTCGCTGAGGATGTTGCGCGCCGCGCCGAGGCTGCGCTGGAAATCACCGAAGCGGGTGATGCCGTCGAAGGCGTCGCGGATCACCAGCAATGCCCAGCGGTCACCGAGCAGGTCGGCACTGCGGGCTACAGGGCAGGGGCTGTCGGCGTGCATGCTGGGTATCTCCGAATGTGGTTGCAGTTTAAAACCAATGGCGATAGCCTGCATCAAGTTTCAAATTGCAACTACATCATGAGCGCATCGATGTCCCGCCCATTGCTGACCCTGCTCGCGGTCGCGGCCGGCGCCAGCGTGGCCAACGTCTATTACGCGCAACCGCTGCTGGATCGGCTGGCACAGGCCTTTGCACTGGACCGTGCCGTGGCGGGCGCAGTGTTGGCGGCAACCCAGGCCGGCAGCGTGCTTGCATTGCTCGGGTTGCTGCCGCTGGCCGATCGCGGTGACCGGCGGCGCCTGCTGCGGCTGCAGTTGGCTGCACTGGTGGCGGCCCTGCTGTGGCTGGCAGCGGCACGCACGGCCGGTTGGCTGTTGTCTGGCATGCTGCTGGCAGGCTTGCTGGGCACCGCGCTGACCCAGGGCCTGATTGCCTATACCGCCATGCTGGCACCGCCCGAGCAGCGCGGTCGCGTGGTCGGTGTGGTGCAGGGCGGCGTGTTCATCGGCCTGCTGCTGGCGCGCGTGGTGTCCGGTACGGTGGCGGCGGCCTTTGGCTGGCAGAGGGTCTACCTGCTGTCAGCGGTGGTGATGGCAGCGTTGGCGGCGCTGCTGTGGCGGCGCCTGCCCGCAGCACCGGTGCCGGCGGTCCCTCCACGCTGGCGCGAGCTGCTGGGCTCGATGCTGGGCATGCTGCGCCGCGATCGAACGCTGCGCGAGCGCGGGCCGCTGGCATTGCTGCTGTTTGCCGGCCTCAATGTGTTCTGGGCGGCGGCACCCTTGCCGCTGTCGGCACCGCCACTGCACTGGTCGACCGCAGCCATCGGCGCGCTCGGCCTGGCCGGCGTGGTCGGTGCGCTGATGGCGGCGCGGGTCGGACACTGGATGGACCGTGGTTTCGCGCATCGGGTCAGCCTCGGCGCGCTGTTGTTGATGCTGGTCGCGTGGTGGCCGCTGCTGGGCCTGCCGCGTTCGCTGTCCTTGCTTTTGCTGGGTGTGGTCGTGCTCGACCTCGGCGGCCAGGCACTCCATGTCTCGAACCAGGCATTGTTGCTGCGTGCACCGGCAGAACAGCATGGGCGCCTGGTGGCGTTGTACATGCTGTTCTATGCGGTGGGCAGCGGTGCGGGAGCGGCGGCGGGGCCCTGGATGCAGGTGCGGCATGGCTGGCCCGCAGTGTGCCTGCTGGGGGCGGGCATCGCGTTGCTGACGCTGCTGTGGTGGGCAGCATGGTGGGTGGTGGCGTTCAACGCATCGGCTGGCGCGCGAACCGGTAGAGTCGACTGTCGGTAGAGTCGACTGTCAGTCGACTGCTCTTCGCCCCGCGTGCGAAAAATCCCGCGCTGCGCGCGATAGTCGACCAGCGGTCGACTCTACCTGTCCTGTCGTCATCGCTGCAGTGCACGCCGCCCCGGGGCTTCCTGCAGGTCCGCGCTGGCCACCACCACGCGGTTGCGGCCGCTGCGCTTGGCCTCGTACATCGCCGCGTCGGCACGTGCCATCAACCGTTCGTAGTCCGGGTGGCCATCATGGCCGGCCACGCCGATGCTGGCAGTCAGCGACAGAACCTGGCCGTTGGCCAATGCCACTGGCGACTGCGCGATCTGCCGGCGCAGGCTCTCGGCGATCACCGAGGCCTGTGACTCGCTGGCGGCCACCAGCACCACCACGAATTCTTCGCCGCCATAGCGGAACAGGTAGTCGCTGCCCCGCGTGAGTTGGCCGAGCAGGCCGGCCACGTGCTGCAACGCGCGGTCGCCGGCATCGTGGCCGTGGCCGTCGTTGATCGCCTTGAAGTGATCCAGGTCGAGCAGCAGCAGCGAGAACGGCGTGCCGTTGCGCGTGGCCAGCTCGATTTCCCGGCGCAGCACGGTCGGCAGGAACCGGCGGTTGAGCAGGTTGGTCAGCGCATCGCTGCCGGCATCCAGTTCGCCGATGCGCTCGAACAGCAGGGTCATCAGGGTGCGGATGGCGGCCAGATCCTCGCGGATGACCGGCAGCACCGCCAGCCGCTGCGCCGGGACATCGTTGCTTGCCTGTCGCAGGTTCCCGTCGATGCGGGCCATCAGCTGGCCGACCTGCTGGGTTTCGCTGCTCTCGCCGAAGCTGGGGATGCCCTTGTGGGTGAACCACAGGCCGAATTCCGAGGTCGCCAGGCTGGCGCTTTCGCCGGCCTGCACGTGGCCGGCCAGTGCGTACAGCAGTGCGTTTTCCCAGTCCAGCAGCAGGGCGCGCTGGCGCTCGCGCTCGGTGCTGACGTTCTGCACCAGCGAGAACAACCGGTAGGCCGCATCGGCACGGGTGGATCGTTCGCGCGCATGGGTGTAGGCCAGGGTCATGCCTTCCATGGCGATGTCCATGATCGCGCTGAGGCAGTCGATGGCGGCGAACGCGGTGGCACTGTCGGGTGCGTCGTCGCGCAGGCGCACGAACAGCTCGTGCTTGAGCACACGCGCGCCGCGGGTGACCAGGTCGACCGGAATGCCGACCCGGGCATGCACATCGCCGATCACCCGTTGCGAGGC
This sequence comes from Stenotrophomonas sp. GD03958, assembly GCF_029839005.1. Lineage (NCBI taxonomy): Bacteria > Pseudomonadati > Pseudomonadota > Gammaproteobacteria > Lysobacterales > Lysobacteraceae > Stenotrophomonas > Stenotrophomonas sp. GD03958. The sequence continues at coordinate 43,825 of NZ_JAOBZT010000025.1, forward strand.
CACGGCACTGGCGATCCTGTCGCGATCAGTGGTCAGCAGTTGCACCAGCCAGCGCTGCATGGCCGGCTGCAGGCGCTGCTTGACCTGGTCGTGGGACAGGAAGCGGCGTGCACGCCCATCCTGCAGCAGCACTTCGTAAAAGCGCTGTGCCAGCACGGCTGGGGCATCGGTGGCAGCGGCCTTGAGCAGCGCGGTGGCGGCAGGGCCTGCCTGTTGCAGGCAGTGCTGCCAGGCTTCGGCCAGCGGCTGGCTGGCATCGTCCAGTTGCGGTGTTTCCACGTCGATCTCTGACTGCGTACGACAAACCACGGGTATCGGCCGTGGCGGCGTGCGGTTGATGGCGGGTTAGCCGGCCAGTTTACGCGTGGTGCAGCGTTGCACGGTGCGCAAAGCAGATCCGTGCCCCTGCGGCAATGAGTGAACGCATTTGAGAATCACTCGCATTGATGGGAGAATGTACGCACGGATCGGGCCGCAGGCGACTGCAGCGACGCTCCGCCTCCCCCTTGTCGTTGCCTCAAGCCCTTTGCCAGAGGCCCCGTAGCCCTGCCAGAAGGTCCAGATCATGTCTCCTGCCGTTGTCCTCTCGCCGCGCCCGCTGGCGCTTGCCGTTGCCGCCCTGCTGGCGGGCAACGCCCTGGCCGCCCGGGCCGAGACCGACGCCACCGATATCGACACGGTGCACGTCACCGCCTCGCAGATCGCGCGCCAGGCATTGGGTACCTCGACCATCACCGCCGAGGACATCGCCAGGCGCCCACCGGCCAACGACATCGCCGAACTGCTGCGCACCATGCCGGGCGTCAACCTCACCGGCAACAGCGCCTCGGGCCAGTACGGCAACAACCGCCAGATTGACCTGCGTGGCATGGGCCCGGAAAACACCCTTATCCTGGTCGACGGCAAGCGCGTCGGTGCGCGTGATGCCGTGCGCATGGGGCGCAGCGGCGAGCGCAATACCCGCGGCGACACCAACTGGGTGCCGGCGGAAATGATCGAGCGCATCGAAGTGCTGCGCGGCCCGGCGGCGGCACGCTATGGCTCCGGTGCGTCCGGCGGCGTGGTCAACATCATCACCAAGCGCCCGACCGGCGACCTGACCGGTGCGGTCGACCTGTACGGGCTGGTGCCCGAACACAGCGCCGAAGGTGGCAGCGAGCGCGTCGGCCTGCAGCTCAGCGGGCCGATGACCGATACCCTGTCGTTCCGCCTGTACGGCAATCTCAACAGGACCGACGCCGATTCGCTGGACCTCAATCGCCGGTACGCGACGAATCCGAACGCGGTGCCGCCAGCCGGCCGCGAGGGTGTCAAGAACCGCGACGTCAACGCGCTGCTGCGCTGGGACGTGACCGCCAACCAGGTGGTGGAGTTCGAAGCCGGCACCAGCCGCCAGGGCAACATCTACGCCGGCGACCGCGCCGTCAGCACCACCGGTACCTCGACCGGCGTCGATCTGGCGGCACTGGCCGAGGGCGAAGCGGAGACCAACCGCATGTACCGCAACACCGGTGCGGTCACCCACCGCGGCCGTTGGGGTGATGTCACTTCGCGGGTGACGGCCGCAGTCGAGGCGGTCAACAACTCGCGCATCAATGAAGGCCTGGCCGGTGGCCCGGAAGGCAGCTTCAACGGCACCGACTGGTCTACCTCGCGCCTGCGCAACTACCAGCTGGATGGCGAAGTGAGCTTCCCGACCGCGCTGGGCGGCGCAGAGAACATCTGGACGCTCGGCTTTGAATACCTGGACAGCCGCCTGACCGATCCGTATTCGATGAGCCAGTCCAGCAGCAGCGGCGGCGGTATTCCAGGGTTGTCGGCCGACCGTGCGCGGGGCAAGGCCGACGCGCAGACCACGGCGGCGTTCGTGGAAGATAACATCTACCTGGGCGAGCGCTGGATCGTTACCCCGGGCCTGCGCTTCGACCACCACAGCCAGTTCGGCAACAACACCAGCCCCAGCCTCAATGCGCAGTTCCGCATCAACAGCGACTGGGTGGTGAAGGGCGGCATTGCCCGCGCGTTCAAGGCGCCGAACCTGTACCAGTCGAATCCGGACTATCTCTACTACACCCGCGGCAACGGCTGCCCCAATGCGCTGCCGAGCCTGGGCGCTGGTTGCTACATGCGCGGCAACGCGGACCTGAAGGCGGAAACCAGCCTGAACAAGGAACTGGGCATCGAGTGGGCACCGCAGAGCGGCTGGCAGGCGTCGTTGACCTACTTCCACAACGATTACAAGGACAAGATCCAGGCCGGATACACCCAGATCGGGTTGACCGCCGACACCAAGGGCCGCATCTTCCGCTGGGAGAACGCGCCGAAGGCGATCGTGCAGGGGCTGGAAGGCAACCTGGTCATTCCGCTGCTGGGCGAGCAGGGCAACCGCCTGAAGTGGAGCAACAACTTCACCTACATGGTGGAAAACGAGAACAAAACCACGCATCAGCCGCTGTCGGTGATTCCGAAGTACACGATCAACACCATGCTGGACTGGCAGGCCACCGACAGGCTGTCCGTGTTGCTGACCGGCACCTTCTACGGCAGGCAGGAACCGGCCACGACCAACATCAACAACGACCCGCGCTGCACTGGCAGCTGTGATGCATCGATCGCGCTGCAGGATCGTGGCGCGTACAACATCTGGGGCGTGAGCGCGCGCTACAAGGTGACCGAGACGGTCAGCTTCGGTTTCGGAGTGAACAATCTGGCCGACAAGCGCTTGTTCCGCGAGGCCAACAGCAGCGATGCCGGGGCGGCGACCTACAACGAGCCGGGCCGCGCATACTGGGCCAGCCTGCGCTTCGGCTTCTGACCGCAGGCGGTCGTCGGTCTGCAGCCCTCGCCGGGCCATGCCCGGAGGGCTCGTGTGGCCTGCAATGTTATAAACATCGTAATAGTCTCCCCCGCCGGCACCGCGTAGCCTGCACCGCATCGCAAAGGAGCTGTTGCCATGGGCCACGACCACGACCACCTGCCATCCCAGATCCGCCACGAGAAACCCCTGTGGTGGGCACTCGGCCTGACCACCACCTTCCTCGTCGTCGAAGTGGTGGGCGCGTTCTGGACCAACAGCCTGGCGCTGCTGTCCGATGCCGCGCACATGGCTACCGACGCATTGGCGCTGATGATCGCGCTGGTGGCGGTGCGGCTGAGCCGGCGCCCGCCCGACGCGCGCCGCACCTACGGCTATGCACGGCTGGAAGCGCTGGGCGCGATGATCAACGGTGCCATGCTGTTCGTGGTGGCCGCCTATATCCTGTGGGAGGCGATCGGCCGCTTCCGCCAGCCGCAGGAGATCGCCTCCTCCGGCATGCTGGTGATTGCTGCGGCGGGCCTGGTCATCAACCTGATCTCGATGCGCCTGCTGCAGGCCGGCAGCGGCGAGAGCCTCAACGTGAAGGGCGCCTACCTGGAAGTGTGGGCCGACATGCTCGGCTCGGTGGCAGTGATTGCTGGCGCATTGTTGATCAAGTGGACCGGATGGAAGCCGATCGACCCGATTCTGGCGGTGCTGCTCGGCCTGTGGGTGCTGCCGCGTACCTACGTGTTGATGCGTGAGGCGATCAACGTGCTGCTGGAAGGCGTGCCCAAGGGCACGGACGTTGCGAAGGTGCGCGACAGCCTGTCCGGCCATGCTGCAGTGCTGGATGTGCATGACCTGCACGTGTGGGCGCTGGCCTCGAGCACGCCGGCGCTGACCGCACACATCGTGATGCGCGACGGCACCGATGCCGATGCGCTGCGCCGCGAGCTGGGCGGGCGGCTGCATGATGACTTCGGTATCGAGCACGTCACACTGCAGATTGAAGCGGACCATTGTGGCGAAGCCTGTGGCGAGCCGACGCCGGCCAAAGGCGGCGGACACGAGGGCCATGAAGGCCACGACCACGGTGAGGATGCGCAGGGCCATCGCGGCCACGTGCATCGTTGAACGGGGTATGCCGTCACGCGGATCGGGTGAATCCGGCCGGGTGAAAACGGTCGGACAAAACCGATTGGACGAATCCGCCTTGGTAGAGCCGACTGTTGGTCGACTGCTCTCTCGAGGCTGCGACAAAGCCCGCGCTGTGCGCGAGAGTCGACCGACAGTCGACTCTGCCCAATCGTCCCAACGCGACCGCGCAGGCTGCATCTGTCCAGAGCAGCGAAGGTCATTCGTCCCGTCGGGACGCCAGCCGATCGGCCAGCCGGGTCGGCTCCGGCAGCCGGTAACCACGCAGCGTGCGCTGCACCCAGGCCAGCGCGGTATCCGCACTGACCCGATGGCCGCCGGCCACGAACAGCGGCTTGCAGCGCAGCTTGCTGCGCAATACCCAGCCCAGTTGTTCAGCGCCATCCAGCAGCGGCGTATGTGCTCCGGCTTCGGCGCCCGGTTCGACGAACCGGCCTACCAGTTTCGACTTGGCCACGCCGATGCTCGGCAGGCCGGTTACCACACCGAGGTGAGCGGCCACGCCCAGCCGGCGCGGATGGCTGATGCCGTGGCCATCGACGAACATCAGGTCCGGCGCGCGCGGCAGCAGCGCCAGTGCGGCCAGCAGTGCCGGCAGTTCGCGGAAGCTGAGCAGGCCGGGGATGTAGGGCATCACCGTGGGGATGCGCGCTATCTCCTGCGCCATGGGCTTCAGCGTTTCCGCGTCCAGCAGTACCGCCGCGGCGCGGGTGATGGCGCCGTTGTCTTCGAAGCCGACATCCATCCCGGCCAGCCAGCGCACGTTGCGTGGCAGGCGGTCCTGGCGCTCCACGCGGCCCGCCAGTTGCAGCTGCTGCGCACGGGCGGCAGCGACGCTGCCTTCCCAGCGCCCGGGATCGATCACCGTATTCATGGGTCACAGCATCGCACGGGCGGCGCCACGGCCCGGTGAGCGGCGGCCGGGCTACAATGGCGGCCTGCCTATCCTCGCGTTGGAGACCCTGCAGTGACCCGTAGACTCGTACTGTTGCGCCATGGCCAGAGCCAGTGGAACCTGGACAACCGCTTCACCGGTTGGGTCGATGTTGACCTGACCGAGCAGGGGCGTCGCGAAGCGGCCGCCGCCGGTCGCCTGATGCGCGAGGAAGGCCTGCAGTTCGACGTTGCCCATACCTCCGTACTGAAGCGCGCCATCCACACCCTGCAGGGTGCGCTGGCCGAGCTGGAGCAGGACTGGCTGCCGGTGAACAAGTCCTGGCGCCTCAATGAGCGCCACTACGGCGGCCTGCAGGGCCTGGACAAGGCCGAGACCGCGGCCAAGCACGGCGAGGAGCAGGTCAAGGTGTGGCGTCGTTCGTACGACATCCCGCCGCCGCCGATGGAACTGGAAGATCCGGGCCACCCGATCCATGACCGCCGTTACGCCGGTCTGGACCGCAACGCGCTGCCGGGCACCGAGTCGCTGGCCACCACCCTGGATCGCGTGCTGCCGTACTGGCACGACGCCATCGCCCCGCAGCTGAAGGACGGCAAGACCGTGCTGGTCACCGCCCACGGCAACTCGCTGCGCGCGCTGTACAAGTACCTCAACAATGTCTCGCGCGAGGAAATCCTCGAGCTGAACATCCCGACCGGCATCCCGCTGCTGTTCGAACTGAACGATGACCTGACCGTGCAGTCGTTCCGCTACCTGGGCGACCCGGAAGCGGCGCGCAAGGCCGCCGAAGCCGTGGCCAACCAGGGCAAGGCGAAATAAGAAGCAGAAGGCCGGCGCAAGCCGGCCTTCGCTTTTGTAGAGCCGAGCCCACGCTCGGCTGCTTTGGGCTTTTGCCGCACGAAGCATGAACCCGGAACGGAGAGCAGTCGAGCATGGCTCGACTCTACAGAAGGACGCTCTGTGACCTTTGGCCGGTCCGTATTGCGGGCCGCCCCGGCTACCCTGTGAAATTACCCGCAGGAGAGCCTCATGAACGTCCGCAACCTGGTCCCGCTGGGCCTGACCATCGCCATCGCTGCTTCGCTGGCGGCCTGTGGCAAGAATGACGCCGCACCGGCGGCCAGCGCCGACGCCAAGCCAGCCTTCGACCTGTCGCAGATCAAGACGCCGCTGATCTCGCTCAACAGCGCTGATCTCGATCCGTCCATCTCCGCCTGTACCGACCTCAATGGCTTCGTCAACAGCAAGTGGCTGAAGGCCAACCCGGTGCCGGGCGACCAGACCACCTGGGGCAGCTTCGAGATCCTGCGCGAGCGCTCGCTGGAAGTGCAGCACGCGCTGGTGCAGCAGGCCGCCGCCAGCCAGGCCAAGGCCGGCTCGGTGGAAGCCAAGATCGGTGACATCTGGAAGACCGGCAACGACGAAGCGAAGATCGAAGCCGCCGGCCTGGCGCCGCTGCAGCCGCAGCTGGACAAGATCACCGCGCTTAACGACACCGCCGCCATCACCCGGTACCTGCGCGACAGCCAGGCCGAAGGCAAGGGCGTGTTGTTCTCGCTGTTCGCCAATGCCGACTACAAGGATTCGGCCAACGTCATCGCCTACGTCGGCCAGGGTGGCCTGGGCCTGCCGGAGAAGGGCTACTACTTCGACGATGCGCAGGCCAAGATCCGCGACGCCTACGTGGCCTATATCGCACAGGTGCTGACCCTGTCCGGCGTGGACGCGGCGCAGGCCGCCGAGCAGGCCAAGGCCGTGATGGCCTTCGAAACCCGCCTGGCCAAGGCCTCGATGTCGCGCATCGAAATGCGTGACCCGGCCAAGCGCTACAACCCGCTCAGCGCGGCTGAGGCCGACAGGCTGACCCCGAACTTCAGCTGGACCGCGCTGTTCGAGACCCTCAAGGTGCCGGCCGCGCAGAAGTTCTCACTGGCCCAGCCGGGCTTCTTCGGTGAAATGGACAAGATGCTGGCCGACGTGCCGGCCAGTACCTGGCAGGCCTACCTGCGCTTCCACACCATCGACGATGCCGCGCCGTACCTGAGCAGCCAGTTCGAGAAGGCCAACTTCGAGTTCTATGGCACCACCCTGCGCGGCCAGCAGGAAATGCAGCCGCGCTGGAAGCGCGTGCTGGAGTCGGTCAACGGTGGCATGGGCGAAGCCCTGGGCCAGCTGTACGTCGACGCCGTGTTCCCGGCCGAGTCGAAGGTGGCCATGCAGCACCTGGTGGAGAACCTGTCGCAGGCATTGAAGGCGCGCCTGGAGCAGCTGCCGTGGATGGGCGAGGAAACGAAGAAGAAGGCACTGGAAAAGTGGGCCAGCTTCACCCCGAAGATCGGTTACCCGGACAAGTGGCGTGACTGGGCGGGCCTGCAGACCAACGGCGACAGCTACCTGGGCAACATGCAGGCGGCGCGTGCGTTCAACTACCGCTACATGCTGGACAAGATCGGCAAGCCGGTGGACAAGACCGAGTGGGGCATGACCCCGCAGACCGTCAACGCGTACTACAACGCCACCAAGAACGAGATCGTGTTCCCGGCGGCCATCCTGCAGGCGCCGTTCTTCGACGCCAAGGCCGATCCGGCGTTGAACTACGGCGGCATCGGCGCGGTCATCGGCCACGAGATGATGCACGGCTACGACGACTCGGGCAGCCAGTTCGCCGCCAATGGCAACTTCGACAACTGGTGGACCGACGCCGACCGCAAGGCCTTCACCGAGCGTACCGACCAGCTGGTCGCACAGTTCGATGGCTATGAGTCGGTGCCGGGCGTGTTCGTGAAGGGCAAGCTGACCCTGGGCGAGAACATCGGCGACCTGGGGGGCCTGACCGTGGCCTACGACGCGTTGCAGATGGCGCTGAAGGAAGATCCGAAGGCGAATGTCGAGGTCGATGGCCACAGCCAGGACCAGCGCTTCTTCATGAACTGGGCCACGGTGTGGCGCCGCAATTTCACCGATGGTGAGCTGCGTGTCCGCCTCAACACCGATCCGCATGCGCCGGCCAACTTCCGTGCCAACGGTGCACCGTCGAACATGCCGTCCTATGCCGCTGCATTCCAGTGCAAGGCCGGCGACGCGATGGTGCGTGCCGACGACAAGCGCGTGGTGATCTGGTAATCGATTACCCGTGACTGCGTGATGCGAAAGGCCCGGCGACTGCCGGGCCTTTTGTTTGCCGACCCGGTGGCGCCGGATCGGTAGAGTCGGCCGCTGGTCGACTATCGCGCGCAGCGCGGGATTTTCGCGGTCTGGACGAAGAGCAGTCGACCAACGGTCGACTCTACAGGTGCGTCGGCGGGCGCGTCAGTTCATGCCCGGCGGCGGGCGGCTACGCCAGCGCAGGTTCCCGCGCCAGCATGCGATGGAAGCGCTGCAGCACGTAGGGGTCCACCAGCCCGCCGGACTGCGCTTCGATGATCCGCAAGGCGGTTTCGTGCTCCATTGCGTCGCGATACGGGCGTACGCTGGTCATCGCATCGTAGGCATCGACGATGGTGACGATGCGCGCGCCCAGGGGAATGGTTTCACCGCGTAGCCCGTCGGGATAGCCGCTCCCATCGAACGCCTCGTGATGGGCACGGATCAGCTGCGCGACCGGCGCGGCGTCACTGCGACCGGTCGCCAGGAAGATGTGTTCGCCGCGCACCGGATGCTCACGCATGATCGCGCGTTCCTCGTCGGTATGGCGGCGCGGGGCCAGCAGCACCTCGTCGGGAATGCCGATCTTGCCGATGTCATGGAAGCGCGCGGCCAGGCCGACCTGTGCACAGGCCTCCTGACCCAGGTCGCAGTGCGCGGCCAGGCACTGCGCGAGCAGGCCGACGCGGTCGCAGTGGTGGCGGGTGTAGGCGTCGCGCATCTGCAGCGACATCGAGAGCGCATCGATCAGGCAGGACTGCGCGTGCAGCAGGTCGGGGGCGGGTACGGCGTCAGGGAGCATGGTCATCCGCCCGCACCGGGTGGGGACCGGTGCGGGGTGTTCGGGGGGGGCGATCAACCCGGGGCGAGGGTGGTCAGAAGGGCGCGGGCCGCATTGAAGCGGTCTTCCGGCAACGGCAGCGGGTGCTTGATGCGCAGCTTGTCGGGCCCTTCCATGGCGTAGAGGTTCGGTTGTTTCTGGATCAGCTGGATCACCGCCATCGGGTCGATGTTCGGCTTGGACTCGAACACGATGCGGCCACCGTTCTCGCCCAGGTCCAGCTTGCGGATGCCCAGCGTGTTGGCCTTGAGCTTCAGCTCGGCGATGGCGAACAGGTGCTTGGCCGCATCCGGCAGCAGGCCGAAGCGGTCGATCATCTCCACCTGCAGCTCGCGCAGCGCATCGGTGTCGCGCGCGCTGGAAATACGCTTGTACAGGGTCAGGCGCGTGTGCACGTCCGGCAGGTAGTCTTCCGGGATCAGCGCCGGCACATGCAGCTCGACCTCGGCCCCGCGCACTTCCTCACCGGCGTCCAGGTCGGGCAGCTTGCCCTGCTTGATGCTGCGTACCGCGCGTTCCAGCAGCTCGGTATAGAGGCTGAAGCCGACCTCGGCCATCTGCCCGCTCTGGTCCTCGCCAAGCAGTTCACCGGCGCCGCGGATTTCCAGATCGTGCGTGGCCAGGGTGAAGCCGGCGCCCAGCTCGTCCATCGAGGCGATCGCTTCCAGGCGTTTCTCGGCGTCGGGGGTGATCGCGCGACGGTCGGGGGCGATCAGGTAGGCGTAGGCACGGTGGTGCGAACGACCGACGCGGCCGCGCAGCTGGTGCAGCTGGGCCAGGCCGAAACGGTCGGCACGGTTGATGATGATGGTGTTGGCGTTGGGGATGTCGATGCCCGATTCGATGATCGTGGTCGACAGCAGCACGTTGAAACGCTGCTTCTGGAAATCCAGCATCACCTTTTCCAGTTCGCGCTCGGGCATCTGCCCGTGGGCGATGCCGATGCGTGCCTCCGGCACCAGCTCGGACAGCTCGCGCTGCATGCGGCCGATGCTCTCCACGTCGTTGTGCAGGAAGTACAGCTGGCCACCGCGCGCGAGCTCGCGCTGGAAGGCTTCGCGCAGCAGCGCGTTGTCCCACTGGGTGATGAAGGTCTGCACCGCCAGCCGGTTCGGCGGCGGCGTGGCGATGATCGACAGGTCGCGCAGGCCGGCCATGGCCATGTTGAGCGTGCGCGGGATCGGCGTGGCGGTCAGCGTCAGCAGGTGCACGTTGGCGCGCAGCGCCTTCAGCGCCTCCTTCTGGCGCACGCCGAATCGCTGCTCCTCGTCGACGATGACCATGCCCAGGTCCTTGAACTTCACGTCCGGTTGCAGCAGGCGATGGGTGCCGACGATGACGTCGATGGTGCCGGCAGCGACCTTTTCCAGTTCGGCCTTGATTTCCTTGCTGGTCTTGAAGCGCGACAGCACCTCGACCTTCAGCGGGTAATCGGCGAAGCGGTCGCGGAAGTTGCGGTAGTGCTGTTCGGCCAGCAGCGTGGTCGGCACCAGCACGGCCACCTGCTTGCCGGCACTGGCGGCGGCGAACGCGGCGCGCACCGCCACCTCGGTCTTGCCGAAGCCGACGTCGCCGCAGACCACGCGGTCCATCGGCTGGCTGCTGGCCAGGTCGCGCAGGGTCGCATCGATCGCGGCCAGCTGGTCCGGGGTCTCCTCGAACGGGAAACCGGCCGCGAACGGCTCGTACATCGCGCGGTCGACCTGCAGTGCCAGGCCGGCACGCGCTTGGCGGCGGGCCTGGATCTCCAGCAGCTCGGCAGCAACGTCGCGTACTTTCTCGGCGGCCTTGCGCTTGGCCTTGCTCCACTGCTCGCCACCGAGCGAATGCAGCGGCGCGGTTTCCGCCGACGCACCGGAATAGCGGCTGATCAGGTGCAGCTGGGCGACCGGCACATACAGGCGGTCGCCCTTGGCATATTCGATTTCGAGGAACTCGCCGGGCATGCCGCCGACGTCCATCGCGATCAGGCCACGATAGCGGCCGACGCCATGATCCTCGTGCACGATCGGCGCGCCCTCGGTCAGTTCACCGAGGTCGCGGATGATCGCTTCCGGCTCGCGGCCGGCACGGCGCGTGCGCCGGGTGCTGCCGGCGCGCTCGGGGAACAGCTGGCGCTCGGTCAGCACCGCGATGCGCGGATCGTCCAGCGCGAAGCCATCCTCCAGCGGTGCCACCGCGATCGCGAAGCGCGCGTCGTCGGCGAGGAAGCTGGGCAGGTCGGCCACCACCGGCGGCTTCAGCTCGGCGGCCTGCAGCACTTCCAGCAGCGCCTCGCGGCGGCCGGGTGAATCGGCGGCGATCAGTACCCGGCCCGGATAATGGCCGAGGAAGGATTTCAGCGCATCGCCGGCGGGGGCTTCGCGCGCGGCCACCGGCAGCGGGGGCAGCGGCTGGTCGCCCAGCGCGTGCGCGTCGGCGATGCGTGCGTGGTCGGCGGCCCATACCTCGATGCGCGGGGCATCGTTCAGGCGCTCGCGCAGCAGCTCCGGCGACAGGTACAGCGCCGACGGCGGCAGCAGCGGCCGTTCCACATCGTGGCGGCGCTGCTCATAACGCTCGCCGGTCTGCGCCCAGAACGCCTCGGCGGCTTCGCCGGCACCGGCACAGACCACCGGCAGGCTGCCGCTGGGCAGGTAGTCGAACAGGGTCGCGGTGCGCTCGAAGAACAGCGGCAGGTAGTACTCGACGCCGGCCGGGGCCAGCCCGGACTTCAGATCCTGGTACAGCGAACTGCGCCGGGTATCCACATCGAAACGCTCGCGCAGCGTGGCCAGCACGCGTGCGATGCTGGCCTCGTCCATCGGCACTTCGCGGCCGGGCAGCATGTGCACCGCCTCGACCTTGTCCAGCGAACGCTGGCTTTCCGGATCGAAGGCACGGATCGAGTCGATGTCCTCGTCCAGTAGTTCTACCCGCAGCGGCTCGTCGGCGCCCATCGGGAACACGTCCAGCAGGCCGCCGCGCACGGCGAAGTCGCCCGGGTCCATGACCTGCGGCACGTTGCGGTAGCCGGCGCTTCCCAAGCGGCGCTTCTCGGCCTCCAGGTCCAGGCGCTGGCCGACCTTCAGGTCGAAGCTGCCACCGATCACATAGCTGCGCGGGGCCAGCTGCTGCAGCAGGGTCTGCACCGGCACGATCACCAGGCCACGCTTCAGCGTGGGCAGGCGGTGCAGGGCAGCCAAGCGCTGCGAGATGATGTCCGGATGCGGGCTGAAGCGGTCGTAGGGCAGGGTTTCCCAGTCAGGGAAGGCGACCACCGGCAGGGCCGGGTCGCCGCCAAGCAGGGTCTGCAGGTCGGCTTCAAGCTGGTTGGCACCGTGGTTGTCACGGGCGATCACCAGCAGCGGGGCGTCGTGCGCGCGCGCGGCCTGGGCCAGGTACCAGGCCAGGGCGGTCGGCGAGGCGGGGGCGCGCCACCAGGCGCGGAGCTGGCCGGCGCGCGGCAGCGGCGGGGCGGGGTATGAGGTACG